>JAZNMQ010000063.1:0-6886 GCA_045579745.1 Candidatus Flemingiibacterium sp.
TCAAAACGCCAATCGCTGATCTGCAAATTGTCAATTACCATGGTTTCGGTATCTGTGTGGTCGGTCAACACATGAATATGCGGATGCTCTCCGTAGAAGCGTCTGAGCTGTGTTCCTACACGCAGATTTCTTTGTTCTTCGCCAAGAGACACTACAATATAGTCGGGAGATATCGCCGAGAGTGCTTTCGGGAAGCTGTCTGTTTCGATATCGACAGTTACAAAAGATATGTGATAACGCTCGGCAAGTCCGGAGCATTGCTTTTCAAGCTTTGCGGCGGCATATTCAGCATTTCGGTCAAGGACATGAAAACGAACATCGATGTTCTCACCGAGCCGTGAGCACCAAAGTGCTGTTTTCAAAATTTCCATACCGATATTGCCTGCACCCACAAGCATAAATTCAAGTTTTCCGCCTTTTACTGCATCGAACAGAGGATATTTCCTCATAAGTCCCATGGAGATCAGCCGTTCTTCATTAACAAGACGGATATCTATTTTTTCATCAATATTATCAAATACTACCGAGGAAATTTCATCTTTGGAATAGAGCCATATTTTGATCTTTTCACCACCTATTTTATCGTATTTTTCAAATAGGTGTATGGCATCTTTGAGGTTTTTGCCGCTGTCGGGCTTCAGCAGATAGTAGGTTCTTGTTTTCTTCAAGGAATGTCTGACCTCACCTACCGCCATATCAAGTACATAACCGCCCACGGCACGAACACGCTCTGCAAATTCTCTTTGTTCTTCGAGCTTTTCGGCATCTCCGATAAATACAAACACGCTCTTTTTGTTCGATGCGTAGATGCTTTCAGCCAAGCAGAGCGTTCTCTCGTTGACATCCGAGAATATGTGCGACTGTCTGAATGTAGAGCGGATTCTATATATAAACGCAGTAAATTTGCTTTCAAAAAAGGACAATGTAATTCCGATGGTGAACAACGGAGATATGACATGAAGAATAATCAGTATGGTTTTATATGCCTCCATATAGGAAACTGTATATTCGGCACTTAGTAATTCAAAGATTGCCAATGGGTCTGATGCAACCACAGCCGATGCCATTACCTGAAGCAGTGCAAACGGAACCGAAAGCACGCCGCTCTCTACGATTGCATAAGGATAGATGAAAAAGAAGAGAGAGGCAAACACACCGATACCTATGGCTCTGATGACTGATTTTCCGTCTTTGCGGTATCGTATTGCAAAAAATGCCGCCACAGCCCAGCACAGAATGCCAAGGCACAGGCATATTGTCATGATCAAATTCTTATCCATCTATCCTACCTCTTACTTCAGTTTAAATTCATAACGGTGACCGCCGTCAAAGGAACGGGGCATATAGGCAGTCTGTTCTCCCTTGTTCAGTGTCCAGCTCTTGTCAGCGGATGGGTTGTTCTCATAGTGTACGGAAAACACCACATAGTCCGCACCGACCTCATCAATGGTAAAGTTTCTTCTGCCAACACCGATTTCCGGCAGGGCACCTACTTCACAAACAAAGGATTCATTTGCTGTTACTCGCTCTTTGGAGCCGCCGTTTTTGCGGTCGATGCCCCAAGCGATCTCTTTAATATGTAATTTCATACCTCACCGCCTCTCAGCTGTGTCCTATACCGCTCATCCAAAGATAGCGATTTGCTTTTTCTTGATCGGGCGCTATATGTTCCAAGCCGTCTCTGTAAATCTCATACAGGCGAAGCATTGACGGCAAAACGCCTTGCTCGGCAGAAGCGGTATAATATTCGATTGCACGGTTGATGTCCTTTGCAACGCCCACGCCGTTTTCAAGGAGACGAGCCGTTAAATACATGGCAGAGTCATTACCTTCGCCGGAAGCCGATTCTGCAAAGTGAAATGCTTCTTTGGCATCCTTTTGAACGGGGTATCCGATATAATATGCAATTGCCACATTGTACATAGAATTGCCGTCGCCTGCCTCAGCGGCAAGCTTGATCCATGCAAATTGCTTTTTATGGCGATCGGACAAGTCTGCCGACACCTCAAGGTCGGTGCCTTCTTTTCTCATCGCCGTCAGCCAAAAGTCCTCATCACCGTCTTTGAGTGTAAGACTTCCAAGCTTGACAATGGCGGAAATGGAGCCCTTGTCCGCGGCTCTACGCAAATGCCTCTCGGCAAGTGAAGGATTGTAGGTATCTGTTTCTTTGCAAAGGTATTTATTTGCTTCGGCAAGCAGAGCATCTACTTGTCCGTGCTCCAATGCTTTGTCATACCACATCTGTGCTTCATCAAGGTACTCACGCTTGAGAGCGCTATTATAAAGCCACCACATGGCATCGGCATTGCCTTTGTCTGCTTGCTCGGTCAAAATTTCTATCATGGGACGGGTATCAAAACCGTCAGAGAGGCGTGAAACGGCCTTTTTGTCACCGAGTCCTGCGGCTTTTTCGCACATGGCTTTTGCTTCTTCGCCCTCTATTTCCGCCGCACCGTTGTCGTGAAGCTCCACGATCTCCATGCAAGCTCTTGCGTTGGATGCTGCCGCCGCACTGCGCAGAAGCTCCATTCCCTCTGCAAAATCGGTACATATGCCGAAGGTGCCGTATATTCGGGCAAGTCCCATGTCGGTCATGGCATCGGAATTTTCCATTGTTACGGCTTTATTGAGCGGAGCGAACACTCGGCTCCACTCTCCGCTTTCCATATAATGCTGTGCCTCGCCGTAAGCACGCTCGCCTTCAATAATCTTCTTTTTACGGCAAGCCTTTTCACGGTCAGATACTCTCCAGCCGAGATCTACTTGGGAATAACATTTTTCCGCCTCGTTCCACCTGCCGCAGAGCTCTGCAAGAAAGCCTTTTCTTAATATTAGATCATAATCGTGCGCTAAATCTTCATCAATTTTCACCGTATAGGTTTCGCCAAACTGCATTTGGACGAGCTGTTCCATTGTAAAATGGTCGCCTGCGAATTCGGCATCTTTTTCATTGCCTAATGGGAAATCACCGTCAAATGCGGCATTTTCCGCACAGTACCGCTCGCTTTCTTCTTCGTAAAAAGCGGGATCGCAATCTGCCCAGCCTTGTCTGACGGGCTTTTTCTTTTCCTCGGTCGGCACAAAACGGCTGATACATAATTCCGCCGCACGCTTTGCGCGGTCGATTAGGAGAGCACCAAGCTCTTCATGCACGGGATTGTTACGGATATACTTTTCATATTCCGCGATCCATTTGTCACGAATAGCGTACACCTCGTCCTCGGTCATTCCGACAGGATTGATATTTAATACAATTGATGGGCACATAGATGCATTCCTCCTTTCTGACCATAGTATAGCACATTCAGTTTTTCATATGGTCGCCGCAGAAGCGACAATTTTATTTCTCTGTACTATCTTCTGCGGTTTGCTTGAGTGCTTCCTTATAAAGCGTATCAAAAACATCTTTTTCGTCCGCAAGAACTCGTCCGCAATCACAGCAAACTGTTTTTTCGGGGCGGCGACCAAAGGGATCACCATTGTCGCCGCCGATTGTTTTTACATTACGAGAGCCGCAAAATTTGCAAATAAAATTCATCATTTATACTCGTTCAACTCATAGTCCCTATCGAAAGGGCGCAAATAATCATACATACAATCGTCTGTTGCCATGATCTTCTCCTTATTTTTCTACAACAATGTCATAAATGGCAAATTCCGACGAGGTTCCGTCATCGCAGGCCAGCCAGAACACAAGCTGCTCTGTATTCTCGATTTCAACAGTATAGGTTGTAGGCTCCATACCCTTGGTCACGGTGATTTCCTTCACCACTGTGTCATCGGTGCCGATTAGGAGTTTGTCCGTAGTGCTCATGCCGGCTTGCTGTACCCTTCCTGTGTCGGCAACGGTAAATGTAACCTTCTTGAACTGTCCTTGTAGGTCAAACATGGCAAAGGAATTTTCCGCCGCAATATCAGCTGCCAATAGGACCGCACCGCCGGCAATGCCGGGCATTACAAAGGGGACTATCATCTCGGCAATCATCGCATCTGCCGCACTTGTACCGCCGAATACACCTATTAAATCCATATGAACACTTGTCTGAAGCAGGAAGCCGGCATACTTCTTTTCGCCGTTGATCGTAAAATATTCCTGCTTGGTGCTTCCGTCAAATACCACCTGATCGGTGTAATCATCCATTTGGCTGTCTACGGATTTATGGTTGGAAACATAGGTAATGTACGGTCTGATATTCTCAACAAGCGGCATTGTATCCGGATAATCGTAATCAGGATCCGGGAACAAATCGTTTTCGGTAACTTCATTTCGGTAAACGACCATATTCGCCAAACCGAAGGTAGGTCTGACCAGCATTTCGCTTCCGGCAAGCTCCATCTTCAATTCCTTGCAGTTTTTAAGCTCAATTGTGTATTCTTGGGGCAGACTGAGTGCCGAAAGCTTTATGCTCTGAGACAGCTCGCCGTCCAAGTAGATATGCAGAGTTTCATCCTTGACAAGCTGTGTTTTGTCCAAAATTCCCGCAACAAAGGTCAAATATTTGAACTCTCCCTCCAAATTGAAGCAAATATGCGCGCCGGTGTTGCCCATCAGGAAGCTGTTGGAGGCAAGCAGGGCGATGCCTTCGTTATATTTCCGTCCTGCCATCGAGAAGGTGCGATACTGAGTAGAGCCATCATACAAGGGTTCTTCCACATGACTTGCTACAAGGTAGGGCGGAATATTGGAAATGAGCTTGCATACATCGGGCAAATTGCTGATATCAGAGCTGCCGCCGACAGTAAGGTCGCCCTCACTCTTTCCGAGGAAAGCATCGTATACGGCAACGGTATGGGTGCCTCCCTCGCTGTACTTGAATTCAAACTTAACCACTTCTGCGTTTCCGATGTCCACAGTATAGGTTTTGGGCAGGCTGTCGCTGCTCACTAATTCTTCGTGCACACGCTTTCGGTCGGCGTACACAGATACCCAAGAGTAGCCGGGTGTTTTGTTTTCCACATTCAGTGTTCCTGCAGAAAATGTAAGATACCTGTACTGCCCCTCTGCGTTAAAGTAGAAGGTGGTGACATCCTCACCGGATATGGGCATAGACATCTGTGCGGTAAATGCTTCATAATGGGATTTACCTGCAATTTGTGCCGGCTCATAGGTAAAGGCTTTTTTGGCGTAGTAGGTGGTCATGTAGGCTTCCAGTGCTTTGAATTCTTCGGTGCCCTCCTCAATCTTCGTTTCGGTATAGAGAGCATAATCTGTCATCTGCCACAAATAAGGCAACAGGTCTTTTATAAGCTGAACCTTGTTTTTTGATGTATCCGGAGTGTGTCCCGTCACCGCAGGCTCTCCATCCCAAACCGTCATTTCGGCAACATAAACATCGTTACAACCTTCACGAATTAAAAATTTTTAGTTCACTCTTACCGGTCAGGTCCAACGTATAGCGCTTTGCGGTGCTGTAAGAATACACCAGCTCGTCGATAACCTGCTCGCCGTCAAGCTGCACGGAAACAATAGCGTAATAACTGTCCTGATGTCCGTTAATGCAGGCACTTCCCATGACAAAGGACAGCGTTTTGCCTGCATATGCGCTGATATCAAAAACAGCATAGCTACTGTTTTTTTCTTCAATTAAATCCTGCGTGCGGAGAAGAAATCCACCGTGATACGGATAGCCGCCCATATACATGGCTTTGGAATTCTTATCTGTATAGGTATATTCCTTGTAGTAGTTCTTTTCTGTGGGTTCCAGCTTGTTGATAAGATAGTTTTCAAAATAAGGAATATCTGAACCGGGAGTGGGTGTGGTGCTTTCCTCCGGCTCGGAATTTGGGAATGTCATGCATCCCGAGAAACTGATTGTGAATGTTGCAAGCACCAATAGCATTGCAGTCAAACGAATAAAAAATTTACTTTTCATGATAAGCTCCTTTATAAGTTTCTAATTTTTTTCATTCTTACTAACCGATTGAATATAACAGTCATCGCCGTTACCCGTGCTTTCGGATTTTTCTGTAATATCCACACGCCTGATGTGCGTAACAGAGCATATATTTTCATTGTTTTTTATTTCATCACTCATTGCCGGTTGCCTCCTTTTTTTTGAAACGCCATATGTATGTAATTAACATGGTCATCTTCTTCGCCGTCCGAGCCGTAAATGGTGGTAGAGCTGTAATATTCTGTTTCCCGCAGTTCGCCGCCAAGGGGAAGGAAGATCTTTTGCTCATACTCTGTGGCAGTATCTCGGGAGTCGCTATTGTATCCCGACCATCTATAGAAGTTGCCGATTACGATATAGCCGATAATTTCGCCGCTTTCGATAACGACATCAGACGGATCCGCAAAAAACGTTTCCTCATGCACATCATCATTATAACTCATTCCGGCAACAAAGCCCTGAAAAGATGCGTAATCGTAAGAGGTCACCTTTTTCAGCTCGTACTGCTCTATTTTGGCAGCATTGCCACCGCAATCGGGCGTTTCGGCTACATACAGGCACTCATCACCACCGATTTTATCAAACAGGGGGATAGCACCCGCTGTTTCTTTACTGCAAACAATAAACATCGTTAGTCCTCCTTACCCTCAAGCTCTTTTTCGTAGATTTTGCACAGGGCTTCCACTTCATATTTCAGTCGGCAAGCTTTCTGCCAAAACGATGTGCCGGAGTCCTCTTTTCCGGCGGCAAGCTCCCAAGCCATGTGGTCATTAAAGCCGCTGTTGTGTGCCTGGAAAAATGCCTCCTTCAAGATAGACAGCCGTTTGCCTATATCGGTTTCACTGCCATAGAGCACCTTGCACTTTTCTTCGAGCTGCTCCCGATAGGCCTTTTTCTTTGCCGCATCGTAGGCAACGGGATCCTTTGCTCTTTCTTCTGCTTCTCGTCGCTCGGCCTCCAGGCGTGCTTCTTCCTGTCTGCGTTCTTCCTCT
>JAZNMQ010000064.1:0-9082 GCA_045579745.1 Candidatus Flemingiibacterium sp.
CCGCTAAGAATGCAGAGACGAATACGGTCTTTTTTGTGTTACCCCAACAATTTCGAACCTTCTTCAGTTACCATTCAACAATGATTTGCGTTTCTTTATATTCAAACTCAATAATTTCCATTCCTTTGTATAAACCCATAATACCATATATAGACTTCAAAAAAGGAGCATCATTGATTATCAGCTTCAAAAAAGAATTTGGTTCAATTTCTATTATCTTTTCGTTAACACTTGTAAAATCCGACAAATCGACATTGACAATATCACTGTTATTAAAAGAAACACGCGCAACCCATCCGCTTTGTAAAACTTCTTCTTTTTGTAAAATTCCATTTTTAAAACATTTAATCTTCATAATCTTCAATCGTTATTGTTGTCTTTTTGTTACCATTGTCAACGTTAACGATCTCACCTTTTGCAGAATTAAGCACATCGTGAATCAAGGTGGTTTCTTCACCTTCCAGATCAATCTCTTCCTTAACATTTTCGGTTTCTAACAAAGCTCGTATAGCTTTTATCGGAACTCTCGTTTTGACCACGGAATCCTCATTCTCCGCCGAAATAACTAAAACCCGATTGTCCTCACTACCAAAATCTTTATTCAGCGATTTTTCGATTGCCAATTCAGCATTATCCGCTTCATTATACAAATCTTCGATTGAAACGCCAAGTATTTTGGCAATGTGAGGTAAAAGCATCACATCGGGCAAGGTCATTCCCGATTCCCATTTTGAAACAGCTTGATTGGAAACACCGAGCTTCTCACCGAGCTCAGCCTGTGTCCATCCCTTTTCTTTCCTCAATCGGACAATATTAGCACCAATAGACATAATAATCTCCTAAAAATAAATTCAAAATCGATTTTGTAGTTATATTATAAACTAAAAAAGCCTGAAAGTAAAGAAATCATTTGGAGATTCATAGTCAAGAAAATCTCCGTTTGGTTGGAAAATTTCGTGATAAATAATGTCACCGGCTCAAGTCCATAAGGTCACAAAAAAGATGCAATGGAGAAAGGATGGTGTATTTACCCATAAAAACATAAAAAGCCCTTGAAAATCAAGGACTTTTCGTGCTCGGGTGCAAAGCAGGATTCGATGACCTGCATCACTTCGCTTCGCGAAGTCTTGCGAGAACGCACCTCGTTTGTGCGCGCTTTTTACTTCTCTTGCGTTCTCATCGCATTTTCTTACACATCAATCGTACGAACAACAATGCCCCCGCCTAATGGCGAGGGCGTTGTTGTTGGCCCGCTCGACAGGATTCGAACCTGCGACCATCGGAATCGGAATCCGGTACTCTATCCAGCTGAGCTACGAGCGGAGATGACCTTATAATTATACCACCTCAGCCGATAATTGTAAAGCCAATCCATCGCTCTGTCGGCAATTTCGGCAAACGCAACAAATCCGCTTGGCGTATTTTGTCGATAATCGTTACTATGGACGGCAAATTTACAATTATTACCGAGCTAAATTAGAAATAACTATAGACAGAGTTCGGAATATATGATATAATATTATTTATAAATAATTATGTAATATTGCATGACTTATACGAAAGAAGGCATCATGTTTTTAAAACACGCTTCGAAAAATAAAATATGGAAGCTTGCCGAGCCGCATGACTCGAATGCCAAAGAGCTCGCAAGCTCTCTTGGCGTAACTATGACAACTGCGCGGCTTTTATGCGGACGCGGCTACGATACCTCCGAGTCAGCCCGCGCATTTATTGATAAAGAAACCGAGATGCTCCACGATCCTTATCTGCTTGCCGATATGAAATTGGCAGTTGACCGAATCGAAAAAGCACTTGCTGGTCACGAGCGAATTGTAGTTTACGGCGATTACGATGTTGACGGTGTTACGGCTGTTACCGTGCTTTATTCTTATCTGACACTTCGCGGGGGCGATGTTAAATACTACATTCCCAATCGTGTTGGCGAGGGCTACGGCGTCAATCTCGAAGCAATTCGCGGCTTTGCATCCGACGGTTACTCGCTTCTGATTACCGTTGATACAGGAATTACGGCGATCGATGAGGTGCTCGAAGCATCAAAGCTCGGCCTTGACACAGTCATAACCGACCACCACGAATGCCGCCCTGAGCTTCCCGATGCGGTTGCCGTTATCAATCCTCGCAGACCCGATTGCAGCTATCCCTTTAAGGAGCTTGCAGGCTGCGGAGTGGCATTCAAGTTAATATGCGCTCTCGAAATGAGGCTGTCGCGCGCTTCGATGTACGATGCTGTAAAATTTGCGGCGGACAACTACTGCGAGCTCGTTTCAATCGGGACTATAGCCGATGTTATGCCGCTTATGGATGAAAATCGCATAATTGTCAGCTACGGTCTGCGTCTTCTCGAAAAGACGAAAAACATTGGAATTTCGGCATTAATGCGTGCATCGGGGCTGATTCAAACCGATGCATTCGGCAAAAAGATTACGAAGAAGATCACCTCGTCAAGCATTGGTTTTACTCTCGCTCCGCGAATCAATGCCGCAGGGCGTATCTCAAGCGCGACCTTTGCAGTTGAGCTCTTTCTTTGCACCGATGCTGCCCGCGCTGATGAAATTGCGACCGAGCTTTGCGAAACCAATCGCAAGCGTCAGCTTGAAGAAAACGGAATTATCGCCGAGGCTGAGTCAAAGCTTTTAGAGCAATGCGCTGAGGATGATTATGTTATAGTGCTGTCGGATGACCATTGGCACCACGGCGTTATCGGAATCGTCTGCTCACGCCTTACCGAAAAGTACAATCTGCCGTCTATACTCATTTCCTTTGAAAGTCAGAGCGGAAATTCTGACGGTGATATCGGAAAGGGCTCGGGACGCTCTGTAAGCGGGCTCAACCTTGTTGAGGCACTTGCCGCTTGCGAGGACAAGCTCACAAAATACGGCGGTCACGAGCTTGCTGCGGGACTTTCGCTCGAGCGCGGAAAGCTTGAAGAATTTCGCAAGGCGATTAATCTTTATGCCGCAAGCCAGCTTGACGGACGTGATCTGAGCCGCGTAATCAGCATTGACTGTTTGCTCGATTCGGGAGAAATTTCGCTGAGGCTTGCAAATGAGCTTTATTTACTCGAGCCGTTCGGAATAGCAAATGCACAGCCTTTATTTGAAACTGATGGCATGATGATCAAGGAGATTACCGCGCTTTCAGGCGGAAAGCATACAAAGCTGACGCTGACCTCATCTGATGCGAGAGGTGATTATTTCACCGCGCTGATGTTCGGAACACCTACGGCTGAATTTGGCTATCGTGTCGGCGATGTGGTTGACATCTGCTACAATCTCGATATAAACGAATTCAGAAACCATCAGAGCGTTCAGCTTCTTATACGGGATATCAAACACGCAAATATAAAAAAATCTATGCCGAGCAGGGATGATTTCGCCTCGCTTTACATAAAATTAAAGCATATGCAAAATAGCGGCAAGGTTGTCTGCAGCACAGTCGGGCTTGCAGGTGACATCGGCTTTGATGCACAGACGGTTGACAAAATGCTAGATATCTTTGCGGAGCTTTCGTTTATTGAAATCAAGCGCGGCGCAAGCACCGAAATTGTAATGTTGCCCGTAAAAGGGAAGATTGCTCTTGAAAACTCAACGATATACACCCAAATGCTAAACGACCACACATAAAAGGATAGCTGCCATGAACGATGATATTCACAAGCTTCCCGACTTTGAGCCCATACACAATCTGATTCAAACGCTCGAGGGAACGGGAAAAAAATACGATATTGATAAAATAAAGCGTGCATTTCTGCTTGCAAATGAGCTTCACGAGGGGCAGTTCCGCGTGAGCGGCGACCCGTACATTTCGCACCCGATTGCGGTAGCTGAGATCGTAGCGGGGCTTGAGCTTGATACAGACTCGATCTGCGCCGCGCTTCTTCACGACACGGTTGAGGACTGCGCTGACAGAATGAACTGCGACATTATATCCGAGCGCTTCGGCGGCGAGGTCGCAATGCTCGTTGACGGTCTTACAAAGCTCGTTCAGCTTCAGATTGAGGACAAGGAAGAAGCCGAGATCGAGAATCTGCGCAAAATGTTCCTCGCGATGTCAAAGGATATCCGCGTTATTTTCATAAAGCTTTGCGACAGACTTCACAATATGCGCACGCTTGATGCGAAGCCCGAAAACAAGCGCCGCATTACCGCGCTTGAAACGATGCACGTCTACGCTCCGCTTGCACACCGTCTTGGTATTCAGAGAATCAAGCAGGAGCTTGAGCGTCACGCCCTCTCATACCTCGACCCGATAGGCTTTGAGGAGGTTCAGCGCGATATTGACAAGAAGTACGGTTCAAATCAGGATTTCATTGAATCGACCAAGGATAATGTTGCGGCGAAGCTCGGCGAATACAACGTCAAATTCACGCTTGAAGGACGCGTTAAGACCACATATTCCATCTACAAGAAGATGTACAATCAAAACAAATCCTTCGATGAGATATACGACTTCTACGCGATCAGAATTATTGTTGACACAGAGCTTGAATGCTACACCGTTCTCGGAATCATTCACGAAATGTACAAGTCGATTCCCGGCCGCTTCAAGGACTACATTTCAACTCCGAAGCCCAACATGTACCGCTCACTTCACACGACTGTAATCGGCCGCAACGGAATCCCGTTCGAGGTTCAGATCCGAACATGGGAAATGCACCATGTTGCTGAATACGGTATCTGTGCGCACTGGAAATATAAAACGGGCTCGAGCTCGCACGATGACATTGATGCAAAGCTTCAATGGGTTGCAAAGCTTCTTGACTCGGATGAGGATACGCGCGACCCTGATGAGTTTATGCGCACCCTCAAGATCGACATGTTCCACGACGAAACCTTTGTGTTTACGCCAAAGGGTGACGTTATCGTGCTTCCGCAGGGCGCAACGCTGATCGACTTTGCCTACGCGATACATTCTCAGATCGGCAACAAGATGATCGGCGCAAAGATAAACGGTGCGATAGCTCCGATCGACAGCGTACCAAAGAACGGCGAAATTGTTGAGATCATCACATCGGGCGCGTCAAGAGGACCCAGCCGCGATTGGCTGAAGATCGTTAAAACGGGTGAGGCGCGCGGCAAGATCCGCCAATGGTTCAAGCGCGAGAAGCGTTCGGAAAATATTGTCGTCGGTAAAGCTGAGGTTGACCGCGAGCTGAAGAAATTCAACCGTCCGTTTACCGAAGCACAGCGAGGCGAGATTGTGTCCGCGGTAGCTGCACGAATCGGCATAAAAACGGCTGACGACCTCTACAACACCATTGGTTACGGCGGACTTTCTGTCAGCAAAATTTCGTCCAAGCTCAAGGATGAGCTTGAGCGCACGGTTGTAATAAGCGAGCCCGAGAAGGCGCCTGAGGTTGTGATCGTTCCGAGCGAAAATTCGCCTCGACGCTCACATGCGGGCGGTATTGTGATCGACGGCGTTGATGGCTGTCAGGTCAAGTTCGCAAAATGCTGTAATCCGCTCCCGGGCGACAATGTTATCGGATTTATTACAAAGGGATTTGGCGTTTCCATCCACAAGGCTGACTGCCCGAATATTATCGCAAGCCAAAAGCGCGAGCATGAGAGCTCACGTTTTGTTGAGGCATGGTGGGAGGAAGCCGCAGGAGCAGGGAATAAAGCCGTCTACGAGGCGTTTATTCAGATCTACACGACCGACAAGATCGGTATGCTCGCCGATATTTCATCCGCGCTTGCTGATATGAAGGTCGATATAACCTCGATCAATTCTCAAAAGGCAAACGGCTCGACGCCGATATTGAATCTCGGCGTAGCTTGCCGAAATACCGAGCATGTGAACGCTATTGTTTCGCGAATCAAGTCCATTTCAGGTGTGCTTGACGTTGTTCGCGGATTCGCGTAATTTAAGTTGAAAGGAAGCTTCGACGGCGAACATTTCGCATGTGAAGCTATTAGAAAAATGAAAGCAATTCTGCAACGCTGCACAAGCGCGGCTGTGTCGGTTGACGGCAAGGTCGTTGGCGAGTGCAAAAAGGGACTTATGATTTTACTTGGCGTTATGAAGGGCGACGACGAAAAGGATGCCGAGCTTCTTGCCGAGAAGATCTCAAAGCTGAGGATTTTCGATGACGAGGAGGGAAGATTAAACCTCTCCGTCAAGGATATTAACGGCGAAACGCTCGTCGTTTCAAATTTCACCCTCGCGGCTGATTACAAAAAGGGCAATCGCCCCGATTATTTCGCCGCAGAGGCTCCGACTCGTGCAAATGAGCTGTATGAATATTTTGCGAAGGCGCTCGACTCACGCGGCATTCCGACCCAAACGGGAGAGTTCGGCGCAGAAATGTTCATTGAGATCCATGCCGACGGCCCCGTAACCATTGATATGGACAGCTCTGTACTCCGCAGGTAATGACTCAATTTCCACGAAAGGAAGCAAATAATCGCACAGGCGTTTAAATTATTTGCAATCACAAAAAATGTATTTACGAATCAACGGCGAACTCAACAGATACTATATGCAAACTCTTTGCATGCTGTTTTTCCCGGGCGCGTCCTTTGGTGAAAACGAGGACGAAAGTGCCGCTCAGCAGGCTGAATTTTCGCGCGTCGATAACGAGGATGGCTCGATAACCGTAACCTGCCGCTTTACAAGTGACGGCGAAACTGCGTTTGGTGAGCGAAAAGAGATTCCCCAAAGCCGCACTGAGGAAGCACTGAACAGATGTGCGAGAGCGGCGGCTGGACGAGCGGCTGTCAAGGCAGGCTCAGCACTTTTCAGATCAAATCCTGCGTGGGGTATCTTAACCGGAATCCGCCCTGCGAAATTTGCCTCTGAGCTTCTCGGAAAAACAGGCGAGGACGGCACAAGGCTTTATAATCCTGCCAAGGTTCGCGAGATCTTGGCAAAGGACTATCTCGTTTCACCTAAAAAAGCGTCGCTTGCGGTGGATATTGCAAAGGCTGAGCAGAAAATAATTCGTATGACAAACGATTACAAGCAGCCAACCTGCTCGATCTACATATCCGTGCCGTTTTGTCCGACAAGGTGCTCGTACTGTTCTTTTGTTTCATATTCGACAAAAAGGCTGCTGTCGCTCGTTCCAGAATATCTCGAACGGCTTTGCGCTGACCTTACGGAGCTTCTTGCGTACATCAAGGAGCGCAAATTCAAGATTCTGACCGTATACATCGGCGGCGGAACTCCCACCACGCTCGATGAGTGGCAGCTCTACAAGCTTCTTGAAACGCTGAACAACGCAATTTCCGTGCAAAAGCTCCACGAATTTACGCTTGAGGGCGGCAGACCGGACACGATCACCCGTCAAAAGCTCGACACAGCGGTTTCGATGGGAGTTACCCGTATGAGCATCAATCCTCAGACTATGAGAGATAAGATCCTTCGCGGAATCGGCAGGCATCACACCGTAGGTCAATTCATCTCGGCATACGAGATGGCGCGCGAGGCGGGTATTCCATGCATCAACACAGACCTTATAGCCGGACTTCCCGGCGACAACTACTCAGGCTTTTCGAAATCGCTCGACAAGGTGCTATCTCTTGACCCCGAAAACATCACTGTTCACACCTTCTGCGTAAAAAAATCGGCTGAGATCCTACGCCTTGATACCGAAATTTACAACCGTTCGGCTGACGAAACTGTTAAAGCGGTAGACTATTCTCAGGTAACGCTTAAAAATGCGGGGTATCATCCTTATTACATCTACCGTCAGAAAAATACCGTGGGAAATCTTGAAAATGTCGGTTACTCAAAAAAGGGAAGTGAAGGGCTTTACAATGTGCTCATGATGGAGGAGCTTCACACGATCTTCGCTGTAGGTGCAGGTGCTGCAACCAAATTTGTACGGCACGACGAGAACGGCAAAAAGAATATTGAACGCATGTTTGAGCCAAAATATCCGTATGAATATTTAAAGCGCGACGCAGCTGCCGCGATGAAAGAAAAATTTGATAGGTGCGACGATTTTTTCGGTTTTAACAAGTGATAACGAGGTATAGTCATGATTAATATTAACAGACAGCTCAACACGGCAAAGCAGAAGGCAGAATTTATTGATGAATGCGAAAAGAGCATCGAAGCTCAGCTTGACAATGTTTGTGAAAAACTGATTTCCAATGGTGCGAAGATTATCGCCCTCAGCGGTCCAACCTGTTCAGGCAAAACAACGACCGCAAAAAAGCTCACGGACGAATTTACATCGAGAGGGTATAATGTTCATTTTATCTCGATCGACGACTTTTTCCTTGAGCGTGATGTACTTGACCAAACCGCAATTATTTCAGGAAAGAGTGTTGATTACGATTCCATCAAGGCGATTGACCTTGAGCTTCTTGAGGAGCGCGTCAAATCGATAATCAAGGGCGACCCGACCGAGCTTCCCGTTTACGATTTCACGCTTGGCAGGTGTTCACATTTCAGAACGCTCGACCCTGATGATCACAGCGTGTTTATTTTCGAGGGTATTCAGGCGATTTATCCCGAGGTTACGGCACTTTTCGGCGAGAATTACTCCTCGGTTTACATCTCCGTTGAGGATGATATCGAGATAAATGACGTATTCTTCGGCAAGCGCGACATCCGCTTAATGCGCCGATTGCTTCGCGATTACAAATTCAGAGGAGCTAAACCCGAGTTCACATTTATGCTCTGGCGCACGGTTACCCAAAATGAGGATAGGTCGATTTTTCCTTATGTTGACACGGTTGATATCAGGATAAATTCTCTCATGCCTTACGAGTTTTGTCTGTTAAAGAATGAGCTGATTCCGATCTTAGGGCTCATTTCGCGCGAAAGCATCTTCTATCCCAAGGCACTAGAAATTACTGAGAAGCTTAACAAGCTGCCATCAATAACGGCTGACATGGTACCTCAGACTTCGCTCATGCGCGAATTTATCGGATAATGTGAAATATCTGTATGCTGCCGCTATGCGGCAGCATATTCAGTTAATAGAATCAGGTTAGTTTTTTCAAGTTTTTTTAAAAAGCTATTGACAAATGTTTCTGATTATGGTATAATTTATTTGTTGCAGAAAACTGCATCAAATATGCGAGAGTGGCGGAACTGGCAGACGCGC
>JAZNMQ010000065.1:0-2604 GCA_045579745.1 Candidatus Flemingiibacterium sp.
TTAAGATAACGCATTAAATCATTGGGAGCTGTTGCATTTAAGTGCAACAGCTCATTTTTTACGCCTTGCCCTGCAAGGTATAGTGTGTTACACTTTATAAGTGTACTGTCGGGCGGTAAGACGACAGCCTCCCTTTACACAAGATAGCCTTTGGTTTGTTCGCTCTGAAAGTTCGTCTATTTTTCCTAACAAGCACTGCTTTAGTGGACACAAAAGCGAACCCCGCGCGAGGCGGGGCGATAAATTATTCGCATAATAGTTGTTCGATTTCTTTTAGTTGTTTATCGGCAGCTTCAAAAACTCTTGCCTTAAAATATTTTGTTTCAACAAAATCATCAGAAAATGCATTCATAATTTTTTGTGCTATTACAAATTGGGAATAAGCCTTTTCAATTTCTCCATTTTCTTTTAAATACCTACCGATAATGATAAGCATATCAACCAAATCATGTGCAGAAATATTTTTCTGTTTTTGTGCTGCCTCATACATTTCCTCGCCTTCAAGAAGCTGCGCAGCTACGCCCAACTTTGTGAAATAGATTTCGGGAATATGCTCAATAGCATCTTTAGCCAATTGATATTCCCCCTTCTCCTTGTATGCCTCTGCCATCGAACGGTACGCATCAAAACGCAGATCATCATGTTTGGTGCTTTCCACGAGAGATTTTCCAATCGTGATTACCTCGTCATTTCGCCCAAGCTCACAAAGAACGTCTGTTAAGCAATCAAGCAAGATGTCGTTTCCTGGATACTTTTTAAGTCCTTCCCGGAGAATCTGCTCACATTTATGCTTATCTTTATTCCAATATTTACTGTACTCATCTACAATCGCTTCAACATTCTTTTCAATCTCATAAAGATTAAAATCAAAAAGCTCATCTGTGGAAACACCAAAAAATGAAGCGATGGCAGGGATCATAGTCGCATCCGGCATTGTATTTCCGTTCTCCCATTTTGAAACGGCTTGAAAAGACACCCCAAGATAGTTGGCAAATACTTCTTGGGATATATTTTTCTGCTTTCTTAATGATTTTATTTTTTCGCCAAATTTGATCATAGTAGTTCCTCCAAATTAATTTGGATCAGCGCTTATCCTGATATTATTATAGCATATTTATATAAAAAAACAATAACTCATTTGGAGAGATAATTTCTAACGCAAGTTGAATAAGGAAGCATAAGAAAACGGTATAACCGTATTCTTTACAGTTATACCGTTCCACCTGCTTTATCGCAGGCGCCGCCCAAGCGACGCCTTTTCGTTATTATGGAAATCCGAATGCCGATTTATCCCATAATTTAAAATTCAATTACTATCCTTGGTCATGTTATGGAATGCATTGAGAAGTGCGTTTGTACTTGCTTTGATAACGTCGGTATGGGTTCCGACACCCCAATACATCATGCCGTCCTCGCGTTCAAGTCCGATGTAAGATGCCGCAACACTCTGCGAGCCCTTGCCCTGCAAGCTGTGCTGCGCGAAGACCTCAAGCGTATAATCTACGCCTGTGTATGCTTTGAGCGCATTGCTGATGGCGTTGAGCGAACCGTTGCCCTCTGCTTCCATCTCGGTTTTCTCACCGTTTTTCATAAAGGTGATGTTGATTTTTACCGTATCGTTTTCACGCATAAAGTCAAAATCCGTGACCACGATGCTGCAATCAAGATTCAGATAATTCTTCACGAAAAGCTCGTGCACTTCATCAGGACGAAGCTCCTTGTGTTCGTGGTCTGAAATGCTCTTGCACAGATAGCTGAAATGCTCGCGCATCTTTGAGGGCAGATTGTAGCCAAAGATCCGCTCAAGCAGATATCCGATTCCGCCCTTGCCCGATTGGGAATTTACACGGATCAGGTCAGCGTCATAGGTGCGTCCGATATCCCTCGGATCGATCGGAATGTACGGAACGCTCCACTGATGCAGCTTATTCTTGGCTCTGTATTTCATGCCCTTAGCGATCGCATCCTGATGACTGCCGGAGAATGCGGCAAACACAAGCGAGCCTGCGTATGGAGCACGCTCGTAGACATGCATCCGCGTGCATTTCTCGTATTTTTCCACGAGATAATCCATATTTGAAAGATTGAGCTTCGGATCGACGCCGTGGGAATACATATTCATGGCAAGTGTAATAATATCCACATTTCCGGTGCGCTCGCCGTTGCCGAACAGCGTACCCTCCACGCGATTCGCACCTGCAAGAAGCGCCTGCTCCGTATCGGCAACACCGGTGCCGCGGTCATTGTGCGGATGAAGAGAAAGTGTAACAAACTCGCGGTACTTCAGATTTTCGCTCATGTATTCGACCTGCGACGCATAAACGTGCGGCAGACTCATTTCTACCGTTACGGGGAGATTGATGATAACATTGTTCGTTTCACTCGGCTCGAGCACATCAAGCACCGCGTTGCAGACCTCAAGTGCATATTCAGGCTCCGTTCCTGTGAAGGATTCGGGAGAATATTCAAAGCGGAAGTTACCCTCATATTCGCTCGCTAACTGTTTTACAAGCCTTGCGCCCTCCACGGCGATCTGCTTTATCTCTTCCTTCGATTTTTCAAAAACCAAGTCGGAGGCCAAGCCGGTCTTAGGAAGACAACACT
>JAZNMQ010000066.1:0-14696 GCA_045579745.1 Candidatus Flemingiibacterium sp.
AATCAGAATCGAACTGATGACCTCATCCTTACCAAGGATGCGCTCTACCATCTGAGCCATAGCAGCGAACACTTACCTTACAATTATATCACAGTCGATTTAACTTTGCAAGAGGTTTTATGAAATTTTTTCAATAAAAAATTTTAACGAAAATGATAAAAATTGTTGAAATTTTTATCATTATGTGTTATAATTTGATTAACATATCAGTAACTCAGCTTGACCCGGAGGTTTTTTATGCGAAAGATCGATTCAATCGAAGAATATAACAGCCGTATAAAACAGATTCTTGTCACGAAGGAGCAGATCGATGCCGAAGTTAAAAGATTAGGCGAAATCATCACCTCGTGGTATGACGGTCGCCCAATACTGCTCGTCAGTATCCTGAAGGGCTCGTTTGTATTTTTAGCAGACCTTTGCCGCGCGATCAACGCTCCCTGCGAAATTGGCTTCATGTGCGCAAAAAGCTACTATGAGGGCACTGTTTCTACGGGAAAGGTCAATATTACAATGGATCTTGACCGCGATATTTCAAATTGCCATGTCGTAATCGTTGAAGATATTATTGATACAGGCAGGACTATTTCCGATGTAACTAAGATCCTTGCCTCCCGTAATCCGCTCTCGCTGAGAGTGGTATCCCTGCTCGACAAGCCCTCAAGACGCCTTGTCGATTTCGAAGCTGACATCTCGCTGTTTAAGATCCCTGACCACTTTGTGATCGGTTACGGACTCGACTGCGGTGAGTATTTCAGAAATTTACCGTATATTGCGGAATATGATGAAAGGATTGATCAAAATGCTTAACAAACTCTTCAAGCTCAGCGAAAACAACACCACCGTCAGAACCGAAATTGTCGCTGGTATTACGACCTTCATGACAATGGCTTACATCCTCGCAGTTAACCCGAATATCCTCGGTGCTGCAGGAATGGATCCCACTGCGGTTCTCCTTGCAACATGTCTTGCTTCCTTCATCGGTACAGCTTGCATGGCGCTCACAGCAAATCTCCCGTTCGCTCTCTCGGCAGGCATGGGCCTCAACGCTTTCTTCGCTTATACTGTAGTAATCGGCTTCGGTTATCCTTGGCAGATAGCATTGTTTGCTGTCTTTATTGAGGGTATTGTATTTATCGTTCTCTCGCTTACCAACGTGCGCGAGGCAATCTTTAATTCGATTCCTTTACCCCTGAAGCAAGCAGTTTCCGTCGGTATCGGACTTTTTATCGCATTCATCGGACTTCAGAACGCAGGTCTTACTGTTGACAACAGCTCGACTCTCGTTTCGCTCATCAGCTTCAAGGCAAGCTTCTCAACCTCCGGTATCTGCGCACTTCTTGCAGTCATCGGTCTGTTTATCACCGCTATTCTTTATATCAAAAATATCAGAGGCTCCATCCTTATCGGTATTCTCGCTACATGGATCCTCGGTATCCTCTGCCAGCTCATCGGCATCTATAAGCCCGATGCAGCAGCAGGCTTCTATTCTCTCATCCCCGCATTCCAGATGACAGACTTCTCAAAGCTCGGCGAAACCTTCGGTCAGTGCTTCAAGCTTGACTTCTCGGGCGTTGATATCTTTAACTTTATCGTTATCGTATTCTCCTTCCTGTTCGTTGACATTTTCGACACACTCGGAACGGTTATCGGCGTTGCAACAAAGGCTCGCATGCTCGACGATAAGGGCAGACTTCCCAAGATCAAGCCCGTTCTTCTTGCTGACGCTATTGCAACCACATCAGGCGCGGTTCTCGGTACCTCCACAGTTACAACATTCGTAGAGTCATCTGCAGGTGTTGCTGACGGCGGTAAAACCGGTCTTACTGCAATGACCACCGCTATCCTCTTCCTCATTTCGATGCTCTTTGCACCGATCTTCACAGCGATCCCCTCATTTGCAACCGCTCCCGCACTCATTATCGTCGGCTTCCTTATGTTCACCAACATCGCTGAACTGAAGCTCACAAATGAAAATTACACATCTGCGATCCCTGCATATCTCTGCATCATCGCAATGCCTCTTTTCTACAGCATCTCCGAGGGTATCTCCATCGGTATCATCTCCTATGTTCTTATCAACCTCATCTTCAAAAAGGGCAAGGAAATCAATCCGATCATGTACGTTCTCGCAGTTCTGTTTATTCTCAAGTACATTTTCCTTTAATACTTAACCGAATATAGCTCGGGCTGCCGCATAAAGCGGCAGCCTGTACTGTTTTTGCAACGAAAAATATCAGCTAAGCTGGTGGTTCTAAAGAGGCTTTTTCGATTCCCGAAATTCCATCTATTTCTCCTCGCAAGCACTGCTTTTGAGGACACAAAAGCAAAGCCCCGCCAAGGCGGGGCGAGAGTTTACGGTTTTTTCGCAACTTTTTTTAATCGATCAACAAGCACTTCATAACGGGCATCAGAACGCAAAACGGCAGCTTCATCATCATTTATCAACCAATTCAGCATGGATTGAGAGCGATTTCCCTCTGCTTCCATGATCCATCCGCCGTCGGAATAGCCGCGCAGAACAGGCGAAGTGTGAGGAGCATCAAAATCATATGTGTCCATATGAATGGCAAAATCTGCGCCTTTTTCAAGCCAATACCACGCTCCCTTAAGGTCACTTTTTCTTAAATGTGCGGTATACAACAAACAGCAAGCCTGTTCGCCGAACTGTGCCTTGAATTGATAGTCTCCATCAGGGAAAAGCAGTTCTAAAAGTGCTACTCCGGTTTTCCACAAGGTTATTCTGTCATCGAAAGAATATACAAACTCGTTGTTATCGTAATGCTGACTGGAAAGAATAGCAAGCATTTCTATACTGCGTCCTATCAGGTAATCCATATAGTTTTGGACTTTATTGAAATCATCATTGCCATTCCAACGATACCTCATAAAATCTTCGCGTGAGAAATATACGTGCGGCATTTCCTCGGCAAGCTTTAACATTTCATCCTTTTTGCCTGCATATCCGTAGGCGGTTCCAAGAGTGTCAATCGCCTCATATCGTGTAGTGCTGTCGGTACATTCCGCAAGGATTCGATTGCAAAGATCAAACACCTCGTCGTATTCCTTGATTCCTTTTCGTGAATATTCGTTAACAATTGCATCCGCAAGGGTCTGCATGATTTCATAATCACGTGGATATTTTTTGTGTGCTTCACGGAGAATGGCGGTGTATTCTTCCCACTTTCCTTGGTGACACAGGTTCCGTGCTGTATCCAAGTATTTTTTGATTTCTTCGTTATTCTTTTCGATATCAATTCCGAGCAGAACATCGGATGAAATATCAAAAATATGACAGAGTGCGGGTAACTGCGAAATGTCGGGAGCTGTTCGGTCGCACTCCCACTGTGAGATTGCGCGCGATGTGATTCCAAGATACTCGGCAAGTTGTTCTTGCGTAATATCCTTCTCTCGGCGCAAACGTTTTATGGTTGAACCAATAGACATAGTTTTGTCCTCCAAAAAATATTCAAAAGCGCTTTTGTGATTTTATTATATCAAATTTTAAGAATTATTCCACGAAATGTTTGTTGAGATAAATCATAGTGCTGCTTTGATTTTCAAAGATATTATATCATATATACTGTAATGCTGCAAGAAAAAAGACATGATCTAAATGAACATGTCTTTTTCATATATTCCTGCTTTATCCCGGGTATGCCAAGTGATAGCCTTTTGTATTATTTCTCACATCTGTATACGCGGTAATAGCAGTAAAGCATCCATGCGTGAGCGTGTGCGCAGAACGGCTGGAATGCGTTCGGCGTCCAGAAGTGGTAGAGTCCCTCGCGGTTGCTGAGCGTTGATTCAAGGCTGTCCGCGAACGTCCAATGACCGACCCAATAATCGGGGTAATGCTCGGCGTAGTTGTTAAACGTGAGCTGACGCATGAGCTTTAATGCACCCTCGCGGTCAACGCTTGACGCACCGACTATCATTGGACCTTGATGCGAGAACCATGTTCCGCCATCCTCGCCCTTGCCTTCTTTATCGTGAAGCGGTACCTCGCGTGTTCTTGCGCCGATCTTTTCCATGCCGAGGATGCGTGACTGAACCTCGCTCCAAAGCTCGCGCTTGCGCTCGATCGGGAAATCCTTCATCTGCAATACGAATATCTGAGGCTCGACGCACATGTTGTCGATTCCGAACCTCTCCTCATCCTTGTCGCCGAGATAACAGCGCGGTGAGAACTTTTTGCCCTCCATGTCAGCCATGAATGCGTCGTAGAGCTCTTTGCGGTATGCCCTCATTTCATTAATCAGGCGCGGAAGCGTTTTAGCGTCGCGCTCATTTTTCGGGGAATATCCCTCGAGAGCATCGGCGAGTGTCGGTAAAACGCATAGTGCCATCGCGGTGTTCATGTGCGATTCGGCGCGGTGGTTAATGCCCGGAGTTCGAAAGAAGCTGTCGCTCCAATCTGAACGGAGCATTCTGATAAGCCCGTTCCTTCCGCGTCCGATATCGTCGCGCAGGTATACGAAGCATTTTACGAGCATGCCGAAAACCGTATCGGAAATTTTTCCCTCGACGGGGTAGTGTGCGGCGGTTTCATCGAGCAGGGAATAATCCCCCGTTACTCTTAGATATTCGCCGACCGCCATAAAGAGGTAGAGCTGTGGGTCGCTCTCGCGATAACCCGTAAAATCGCAAAAGCCGTAACCGACGCTCTGACGGTATATTTCGCCCGTGGGCGCTGAATGCTTCAAAATGAAGCGTATGCATGATTTTGCAAGCTGGGGATTCTCGTAAATGAGCGGCATCAGATGCTGAGCGTGGTCGCGGACGGATGCGTTCTGTCCGAGGTGGTAAGCATAAACAGAGCCCTGCGGAATGTATGTTTCACCGAAATATTCGTTATAGGTCGCCATAACCTCAAGAACATACGCGTTCCAGAGCATCTCGCGGCGCATAACCTCGTCGCTCTCGTCGAAATTCGGGAGCTTTTCAGCCCAAAGCTTTGCAAATGCGCCCTCGGAGCATTCATCCTCGTTTGCGAGAGAATACGCCTTGTCGATGAGCTTTGTGATTTCGTTTATATCGTCCGAAAAGACGTATCCGACATTAAAGCTCAGCACCTTGGTTTCATTTGGATGCAGGGTAACGCCTGCGCGCGCATACAGAATATCGCCGAGCTCGCTTTGCTCCGCGAAAACCTCGCCCTCGCCGCGAACATTTAAAAACAGCGTCGGCGGGAAGCAGTCATACGGAAATGCCTCGTCGCGGTTTTGGCAGGTTGCGACAAGCTTTTCTTCGTTGTAGATTATCTTAGCAAGCGCCAAATTTTGCTTACTGTCCGAATTCATTTCACTTGTGTAATAGATTGTTCTGCGCACGTTGTCGATAACATCCCTCGGTGCGCTCATTAAGCGGTAATCCGCCTTGATCTGCTCGCAAACGCTGACCTCGAGCGGAGAATCGGAGCTGTTATGCAGAACAAAGCTCATGAGCATGATCGGGAGACCCGTGTTGATCTCGCACGACGGTGCTGTCGAGAGAACTCTCGTGACGCTGATTCCCTCGGGGAGCGTGTAGGAATATCTCGCATAGCCTGCGCCGAACACCTCGGATTTTACATAGTCGTCGGATGGGTTGTCAACGAGGCGGTAGCTCTTTTCTCCGACGGTGATCTCCGTCTGATTCCATCCGCGCTTCAAGCCGTTCGCATTAAGCCTTGCCCAGCCGCGCTCGCCCGAAATGAGCTCGTAGATTCCGCTTGCATGTGCGAAAACGTTCAGTCTGTAGTTGCCGAGAATGAAGCATGGGTCGTCGGGAAGCTGTGCGTCGCGTCCGATCCTATCCGTTGAGCTGACGGGATAACCGCCCGTGTAATTATAGTTTGGAAGTCCGTTTTTGTCGGTTCCCCAATTTCCGATTTTTGTCATGATTTTCTCCTTTGGTGTGAAATATCAAGATGATTCTGTCTATCAAAATTATACTTGTCAAGGTGGAGATTGTCAAGTGTAATTTCTTTTCACGTCAAGATATAAGGAGCTGTTGCAGGTTGAAAACCTGCAACAGCCCCGGGCGCGAATGCGCCAAAGCGATGCCATGCATCGCATATACCACCGTTTTTTGTGTGCATTGCACACAAAAATGTCACCCTTAGTGGGTGACAAGGCGTATTTTATGGGAGCTGTTGCACTTGAGTGCAACTGCTCCTTGAATTTGAATATAATATGTAAAACTTACGATCCCATAGTGGCCATGAATTCGTCATACAAAACCTGCATCGACGATTGCTTGGTAGCTACAGTGGATGCTGCATTTTCGATATTATTACCGCCTGTGATCAGCTTCGCGAGCTCGCCGCTGATGTTACCGATGCCGTAGAAGCCGAACAGCTCTATGTTTCGACCGTTGCGAACGTATTCGAGCATTTCGATGGAGTCATCGTTGCGTAGACCCTTCTGTGATACGGTTACTTCCATGAATGTAGGAAGAACGGTCTTATTGCTTTCATATGCCAAAGCATCGAGAATAAGACCTGTACGAGCGGGATCATCCTGTGTCGAGGGAATAGCAAGGAACTGAGAACCAGCTCCGATTCTTGAATAGTAGGTTTCCTGTTCTTCGTCAAACTTTGGAAGTGGGAGCAGACCATATGTGGATTCCATAGATCTGTAAGCAACCGCTTCCTTGAGCTGAGCACCGTTAAACAGACCGCGATCGTTTACGAACATTGGCATATAACCCTGCGGGGATTCGAAGCCGCCGTTATTGAAGTATGCCTTGCCTTCAAGGATGTTGCATGCTTTGTTGAGCTTTTCGAGTGCGGTATAAACGCGCTCGCTGACGGGGATCATCGAGAAATTGCCATCATTGTCGCGCTCATAATCGAAAACGCCTGAAGCATAGAGCATAGCAGACGGACAAGAGTCGTGCGATATGAAGCCGTAAACTGCGCTGCCTTCTTCAGTCCATTGGAAGCTTTCGTCGCCGTTCAGATGTGCACCAGCTGCCGTGTACTCGCCGAACTTGTCGAGTGTCCATTTGCCGTCACGAACGAGCTGATAAGGGTATTCGAGATTGTAATCATCCATCATGTCCTGGTTGAACAACAATACCCATACGGTGTCGAAGCTCATGAAGTTCATTGAGCTTGATGCAATGTAAACCTTATCATTGATCGTCAATTCTTTGTTGATAGTGGCATCCCAATACTCATCGTAAATATGCATTTCGGGAATATCTGAGAGATCGAGAAGATAGTTTTCTGCAAGGATATCTTTCTTGAAATTAACAGGAAGGAAGCCTGCATCGTATTCATCGTCATCTGCCATGACATTCTGCATCATCATATCACAGAGGGCTTCCTGACCGGTTCTCCATTCGGAACCGCGCGGAAGGATGATCTCAGTGAACTGTACATTCAGCTTATCCTCAACCAGACGGTTGCGGTTGTAGACAGCCTCATCGAGCTGGTCACTGCTCGACTCTTCAACGTCAAAGCGAATGTAGGAGTTGTACTGAGTGTCGAGGTTCAGAACCTTGAACTCATATTCTCCGAAATCCTTACCCTGATAGTCGTAGCCTTGATCGACGGGAGTTGTATCGCTGTCGTTATTGCCGGGGGTCGTGTCTTTGCCGGGAGTGTCGCTTCCACCGCCGCAGGATGCTGTTGCAAGCATAGCAGCCAACAGGAACAGTGAAATAAGTTGTTTGCGTTTCATAACAGTAGCCCTTTCAAGTTGATTTTTGTATACTCTCAATAAATATACTGTCTTCCCGATGATAGAATATGGGAGTATTGATTGTATTATACAATTTTCGCAGATTGCTGTCAAGTGCCAACATGTAACTTCTAAAATGCACACAAAATAATATTACTTTGCTCTCGAATTTTGTACATTTTGCACACAATGCTTTAGCTTGATTCCATCGAGTCACATTGTCGGATTGGGACTTTTGTTACAGCTTCAATTATATCGTATTCAGGTGATTTTACCTAACGGACGAATTACTGCAAAAGCTCGAATTTGTAGCCGACGCCCCAAACGGTTTTGAGGATCCACTTGTCGGAAACGCCCTCAAGCTTTTCGCGCAGACGCTTGACGTGAACGTCAACTGTACGCGAGTCGCCGAGATAATCGAAGCTCCAGACCTTGTCAAGAAGCTGGTCGCGTGTGAAAACTCGGTTGTAGTTGGACGCGAGGAAGTAGAGAAGCTCGAGCTCCTTAGGCGGAATGTCAACCGATTTGCCGTTGAGCTTCAGCTCATACTTCTGACGGGAGATCTCGATGTTTTCGAATTTGATCGTTTCCTCGTCGTTCATGTTGTCGTGCGCGGAATATCTGCGAAGAACAGCCTTAACGCGAGCGGAGAGCTCCTTTGTTTCGAAGGGCTTTACCATGAAATCGTCCGCGCCGAGCTCAAGTCCGAGAACCTTGTCGAAAACCTCGCCCTTAGCTGTCAGCATGATTATCGGCTTTGAGGACATTTCGCGGATCTCGCGGCAAACCTGCCAGCCGTCCTTTTTGGGAAGCATGATGTCGAGAAGCACGAGGTCGGGCTCGTACATTTTGAAGAAGCTGACGCCCTCAGCGCCGTCGTTTGCTACCTTAACCTCATAGCCCTCGTTTTCGTAATAAAGGCGGAGCAGGTCGCAGATGTTTATATCGTCGTCGATTACAAGTATTTTTGTTGCCATTGTTTTGTACCTCCTTTTGATTGTCGGATGCTGAAATCATTGTTAAAATGTAGTCAATTTGGACAATTTCCTGTTCACAATTACACGAAGATGTCAAATTGTGAAGTTCGTCTGAAATTTGTCTATATTCATTATATACCCTTTGCGTGATGAAGTGGTGAACGGTTTATGAATTTTATGGCAATTTTTAAAGTATTTTTTTACTGATTTCTCTCAATAATATAAACAATTTTTGTATTTCTAAATTTTTTTGAAATCATTTCATGCTATTACTATTGAAAAATAATGTTTAATGTGGTATAATTATATAATGGAACTATATTTTGCGTCATGCCGATTTTTTCGGTGAATTCAGATAATACGGTGTGAACGAGCACCCCAAAGCCTTAAAATAAAGGAGATTTTTAAGAATTATGAAACTTGGTATCGTCGGTCTGCCCAACGTCGGCAAATCAACACTTTTCAATGCGATCACAAACGCAGGCGCGGAGTCTGCGAACTATCCGTTCTGCACCATCGACCCGAACGTCGGTGTCGTAGCCGTTCCCGATTCGCGTCTTGACGTTCTCGCGCAGATGTACAACCCCGAAAAATACACGCCTGCAGTTATCGAGTTCGTTGATATCGCAGGTCTTGTTAAGGGCGCTTCAAAGGGCGAGGGTCTTGGCAACAAGTTCTTATCCCACATTCGCGAATGCGACGCGATCATTCATGTCGTACGCTGCTTTGAGGATTCGAACATCATTCACGTTGACGGCTCGATCGATCCGATGCGCGACCTCGAAACGATCAACATGGAGCTTATTTTTGCCGATATCGAAACGCTTGAGCGCCGCCTCGACCGCACAAGAAAGGCTATGAAGGGCGACAAAACTCTCGGCGCTGAGCTTGCAGTTTTAGAGCGCGTTTACGCAGGCTTGTCCGACGGAAAATGCGCGCGCTCGCTCGATTACGACGAGGATGAGCTTGCAATAGTAAACGACTGTCAGCTTCTTTCGATGAAGCCTGTAATTTACGCGGCTAACATCTCCGAGGATATGATAGGTCAGGATATGTCGCAGCATGCGGGCTATGTAAAGCTTTCTGAGTATGCGGCTGAAGAAAAGTCGCAGATCATGCCCATCTGTGCAGGAATTGAAGCTGAAATCGCTCAGCTTGAGGGCGATGAGCGCAAGGAATTCCTCGCTGATCTCGGAATTGCAGAGAGCGGTCTTGACCGTCTTATCAAGGCAAGCTATGCGCTTCTCGGACTTATTTCCTACCTCACCGCAGGACCTAAGGAGGTTCGTGCATGGACTATCACTAAGGGAACCAAGGCTCCTCAGGCGGCAGGAAAGATTCACTCCGACTTCGAACGCGGCTTTATTCGCGCTGAAATTATCGGCTTCGACGAGCTTGTAGAATGCCAGACTATGGCTGTAGCTAAGGAAAAAGGTCTTATCCGAAGCGAGGGCAAGGAATATGTTATTAAGGACGGCGATATTGTACTGTTCCGCTTTAATGTATAATTTCCCCACACAAAAAGCCTAAAAGGAGTGTCTGTATTGAATAAACCAAAGTCAAAGGATGTTATCTTTTCGCTTTTTATGACGTTCTTGCGTATCGGCGCGTTCACGTTTGGCGGCGGATATGCTATGATCCCGCTCATTCAAAAGGAAGTCGTTGACAACAAAAAGTGGATCACCGATGACGATATTCTCGACATTATCGCGATCGCCGAGAGCACCCCCGGTCCTATCGCCATAAACTCCGCTACCTTTATCGGATATAAGATCTGCGGCGTTCTTGGTGCCGCTGCCGCAACTCTTGGAGTTGTGCTTCCGTCGTTTATTGTCATCTCGGCAATTTCGCTTGTACTCAGGCAGTTCGAGAGCCTTACCCTCGTCCAATATGCGTTCAACGGCATTCGCGCAGGCGTTATCGCGCTCATCATCAAGGCGCTGATTTCGATGGCGAAAAAGTGTCCGAAGGGCGTTGTTTCCTACATCGTTATTGCGTTCTCGTTCATTGCGGCGACGTTAATCGATATCAATCTTCTGCTTATTATCATTGCATGCGCGGTGATCGGGCTTGTATCGTCGCTGATTCTTGATAGGAGGATGCCAAAATGATTTTTCTTGAGCTTTTTTGGACGTTCTTTAAGATCGGCGCGTTCACATTCGGCGGCGGATACGCGATGCTTCCGCTCATTCAGGAGCAGGTGATCGCTCACGGATGGATGACAAACGAGGAGATCATCAACTTTATCGCAGTCAGCGAAAGCACTCCCGGTCCGTTCGCGGTAAACGTTTCAACCTATGTCGGTATGGAAAAGGCAGGCTTCCTTGGCGCGATCTGCGCTGTGCTCGGCGTTGTTCTGCCGTCGTTTATTATAATTCTGCTCGTCGCTCACGGCTACGCTAAATTCAAAAAGAGCCGCATCGTAAGCGGCTGTATGACGGGACTTAAGCCTGCGGTTATCGGTCTTATCTCGTCCGCGATCGTTTCGACGGGCGCAACGGTTTTCTTCCCGAGCGGCTTCGCGCTTTCAACGATTTTGTCGTTTTCGTTCCAATCCTCGCTCGTTATCTTCGTGATCATGCTCGTCCTTGCACTTAAAAAATTCCACCCGATTCTTATTATCCTGCTCTCCGCCGCGCTTGGCATTGCAGTAGGCTTAATACAGCAGTTCACGTCGGTCGTGTGAGAAATTAACGAGTTTTCGTGAATACAAACTCCCAATTACCTCTTGTGTTCCCGATATGCTGCTCGCTTTTCTTAAGCCTCCCTCCGAGAGGGAGGGGGACCACGAAGTGGTGGAAGGAGCCTGCGCAACCATATAATTCAGCTGATTTTCACGTTTACGCGCTCTCCCTCAGTCATCTTCGATGACAGCTCCCTCCCGGAGGGAGCCACATGAAAACGTCAGTTATCCGAGAACACATTGTCGAACTGGGACAATACAAATGTGCCACCATCCGCAGTTAAATGGATAGTGGCACTGCTTTTTTTTGTAGATTTTGCGCGTATATACGCGGTTTACGGCATGTCAAAGTAAAACCGAGCACTCGGTGATGCTATAATACTGAAAAGCCGCGATCGTGTTGTCGGATATTCGCTCGCCGCCGACTATAATCGGGACTGCAGGGGGGCAAGCGACCGTTGCGTTTGCCAAAATTCTGCCGCATGCGTTCTCGACGGGGATGGTTTCGCACGGGGAAAGCATTGCCTCACGAATGGATAGAACGCGCTCGGGCAGTATAATCGTTGGCGGTGTGTCGGTAATGGGTGTACGAGGTGGGATAGCTAAGAGCGCATTTTCAATAAGCTGAAGCTCAGCCTCGGAGTTGAACGGTGACAGCATGAGCACGAGGTAGTCGCTGTCGCAGAATTCGCATTCGATGCTTTGCGCTCTGAGCAGGGAAGCGAGCTCGACGCCCGTGTAGCCGTGTTTTTTAGCCTCAACGGTGAGCTTCAGCGGCTCGTGCGACGCGAAGCTGTAGCCGCGGCTTGTCAGCCTTTCGCGGAGCGATTCGATATTTTTGACAGTTTTTGCAAACGCCTCGCGAGCATTATCCGCAAGGAATTGATTGCAGGCATCAAGCGATGCGAGAATTAAATACGACGGGCTTGTTGAGCCGAAAAGAGCCATCGCCCGTTTTGCATTCTGAGCGTATTCGGGCGCAAGCGCCTTTGAAATGTGAAGATAGGCGGCACCCGTAAGCGTCGGGAGCGTTTTGTGCGCTGAATCACAGCACATGTCAGCACCGCAGTCGATCGGATGGCGCGAGGGCTCTGAAAATTTCAGATAGGCTCCGTGCGCGTTGTCAACGAGGAGCAGAGCTCCGTGCCTATGGCAAACCTCGGCAAGCGAGCGGATATCGAGCATATTTCCAAGATAATCGGGGCTTGTCACATAGACAGCCACGGGCTTATTATCAAGGCTTGAGAGCTTCGCTTCGAGCGCTTTTGCATCGATCATACATGAAAGGTAGCTCCCGTCGCCGGTCAGCCATTCAACATCAAAATCAAGCATAGCCGCCGCGCTGACAAAGGTTTTATGCGCGTTTCGTCCTGCCAAAACGAGCGGTTTTTTATCGTTCTCGGTGCGTGAGCATGCGCTTAGTGTTGTTGAGAGATAGAGCATCGCGCGAATTGACAGCGACGAGCCCTCGGCTGAATAAAACGTGTGCGCGCCGAACAGCTCGCTCGCATTAGCTTCACTTTCGCGAATTATGCCGTCAGCCTCGTAAAGGCTGTCTGCACCGTTTACCTCGGTGAGGTCGAAGCGCTCTGCACCGAGTAAAGCCGAAAAATCGGGGCTTTTGCCCTTATGCCCGGGCATATGGGCGCGGATCATGCCCGATTTGTCGTATGCCCTCAGAAAATCGCAGATCGGAGTTTTCATTCTGCTTTGCCGCAATTGCTGCCGCATCCGGAGCAATCGCCGTCGCACTCCGTATCAGACGAAAGCTCGCGCTGGCATGCGACCATGATAGCACATTCCATGCGCTTTTTAAATAACTCACAGCCGTACTTGTAAACGCCCTTGATTGAGCCTGTTGCGTGGTAAGCGTTTGCCGCACATCCGCCCGAGCAGTACAGCTTTGCCCAACAGTCGTGGCATTCCTCGCGCGCGTAGACGTTGCAGTCCATGAAATCCTGCTGAATCTTAAGGTTATCAACGCCCTTATAAATATCGCCGAGCCTAAACTTTTCGTCGCCGACGAACTGATGGCAGGGATAGAGGTCGCCCCACGGAGTTACCGCCATGTATTCGGTTCCCGAGCCACAGCCCGAGATGCGCTTATAGATGCATGGACCGCCCGAGAGGTCTATCATGTAGTGATAGAATGTAAACGGCTTGCCTGCCTTGTCGCGCTCAAGCATGAGCTCGGCAAGCTTTTCGTATTGCTCGAGGACTATCGGCAGATCCTCTTCGGTAAGTCTTGACGGGTCGGTTTCGGCGCATACGACGGGCTCCATTGAAAGCTCGTCAAAGCCGAGGTCAAGCATGGTTTTGATATCCTCTAAAAAGTCGGGATTCGCGTGGGTGAACGTTCCGCGCATGTAGTAATCCTTGCCCTCGCGAGCCTTTACAAGCTTCTGGAACTTAGGCACGATCTGATCAAAGCTTCCTTTGCCTGCGTAGTCAACTCTGTAGCGGTCGTGAACCTCGCGGCGTCCGTCAAGGCTCAAAACGACGTTGCTCATTTCGCGGTTTGCGAAGTCGATGACCTCGTCGTCGATCAGCATGCCGTTGGTTGTAAGTGTAAAGCGGAAATTTTTGTTATGCTTTTTCTCGATCTCGCGCGCGTATTTTACGAGCTCCTTTAACATATCGAAGTTCATTAACGGCTCGCCGCCAAAGAAATCGACCTCTAAGTTGTGGCGAGTTCCCGAATTTTCGATGAGGAAATCGAGCGCGCGCTTTGCAACGTCGAGGCTCATGATAGCGCGCTCGCCGTGATATTTTCCTTGGCTTGCGAAGCAATACGAGCAGTTCAGATTGCAGGTATGAGCGACATGCAGGCAGAGCGCCTTGATAACGCCTGCGGTTTTTTCCTTAAGCTTGCCTGCCATAGGCTCGAAGCTGTCTTCGGCGAAAAGTGTTCCGCTTTGCCTTAGCTCCTCGACCTGCTCAAAGCATTCCTCGATATCTTCCTTTGTGATATCAGCGCGATCTGCGAACATTTCGCTGACCTTTGAAATTATATCCTCGCGCGTTGAATTTTCGTACATCGCGATGATCTCGTATGCTACCTCATCGACGACATGAACCGAGCCCGAGGCGATATCGAGCACGATATTCAGACCGCCGAGCTTATACTGATGAATCATTGTTGTTCCTCCGTATTTATAATCGCTCGTAAATACTGCGAGCGGGGCAGAATCATTTATAAAATGTGTTTACCGTGACAAAAGAAGGGGCTGTTGCAAGTTGAAAACTTGCGTCAGCCCCGGGCGCGAATGCGTCATTGCGATGCTATGCATCGCATATACAGCGGTTTATGTGTGCCAAGCACACATAAATGGAACCCTGAATGGGTGACAAGCTGTATTTTATGGGAGC
>JAZNMQ010000067.1:0-15321 GCA_045579745.1 Candidatus Flemingiibacterium sp.
AGCAAATCCGTCGGAGTTTCGCTATTTCATATTATTTACCATTCGTTCGGTAATCTGGGCACTCAGCTCTATAAGCTTCGGATAGGATTGATACGAATGAGTCAGCTCATCAACAAGCATGCATTCCGATTTGATTCCGAACGATTCGGCTTCCTTGCAAAACGACTCGGCATGAATCGGAAATACAACGTCGTCAGACTTGCCGTTTATCATAAGGAAATCCGACTTGCAGCGCTTGCTCAAAAGCGAGCTCGGGCTTGAAATGAGCCTCTGTGAGCTTTGTGCTTCAAAGACGATATCCCGATAATATTCAAGTGCTTCCGAGTAGAATTTGCTCGTGTCGGAGAAGGTCATGACCGTCGGGCCTGACATTGAAACGCATAGCTTAACCTGATCCTTGCTCTCGATCGCCGTCATCAACGCAAGATGAGCTCCTGCTGAATATCCGAGCATCGAAATCCTTTTCGTATCGACATCATATTCCTCGGCATGCTCAATAATGTAGGCAAGCGCATCCTCGCAGTCATCAAGGCTGTCACGCCATGTCAGTCCGTTCAGCGCATAGCGATAGTTCACTCCAACTATCGTAAATCCGTTTTCGCGAAGATCTGCAAAAAGCGGCTCAAGCTCAGAGTAAAACTGTTCATAAGAGCCCGAGATCCAGCCGCCGCCGTGAATTATCAGAACGGTGGGATTCTTATCGCTTATACGGTTCGTCGGATAAAGCACCTCAAGCTCGAGATTTTCAGTATCCGTTGTTTTGTAGACTTCAATATTCTGAGTGGATAGGTCGTACTGCTCGGGAGGAGGCTTTAAGCCAACGCCGCAGGACGAGAGAGTACAGGCAAAGATCAAAAATAAAACGCAAATAATCCGCCGCAACGTCATAGTCCTCCTGTTGTGATTTTTATGGAAGTAGGCAAAGCCGTGACCAAAGATCAGGCTATAGCTTTATCTTTGCCCATTTTCCGCTTGAAAAACGGTAGGTCATCAATCCAAGACGTGTATATTGGTCAATAACCATCGCAAGCCATGCGCCAATTACGCCAAGTCCGAATACATAGCAAAGAAGATAAGTCCAGACCGGACGGAGAATCGCAATACAAGCAAGGCTCGTAAATGCGGCGAATTTGGTATCGCCCGCACCTCTGACACATCCGCTGAATATGACCTGCGAGATCTGCGCAGGTGAAATAAACGCAAGTATCACTAAAATCCTAACGCCTATCGCAACGATCTGATCCACATTTTCCTCGTTGGTGATAAACATATTCATAAGCATATTTCCGCCGAGCGTGAACAGTAAGAAGAGCACCATCGCAAGTAAAAATCCGATCCTCTGCGCACTTTTGCCGTAAATTATCGACAGATCGGGGCGTTTTTTTCCGAGGTTCTGACCAACAAGCGACGAGGCGGCAACGCCAAGACCGTCACCGAAGCAGAATGACAGATTGCAAATATTCATGCAAATCGTATGTGTGGCGAAATCGACCGTTCCGAGTTCCGCAACGAGCTTTGCGACCGCAAAAAAGCCGAAGCGCAGAAATACCTGCTCGATCGCCGCAGAGCTTGAAATATTCGCAAGAAGCTTTATGTTTTCTCCGTCAAGCTTAAAGAGCGAGCCAAAACGCAAAAACAAAAAGCGTTCCTTGATCCTGACCGAGCGAAGCGACATTGCAAACGCCGTAATATTTCCGATAAGCGTAGCTATCGCGGCTCCGATTACGCCAAGCTTCGGGAAAAAGAGCAGACCGTTTATAAGCAGAGCGTTGAACACGCAGTTTACAATATTCGCCGTAACATTTGAGGTCATGGAAATTCGCGTGTTTCCGACACCGCGCTGTGCGGCATTGATAACCATGCTGATTGATGTAAATAGCAAGCCTATCATCGTAATGCGAAAATACGGCGTAGCGATAGGCAACGTATCGTCCTCAGCTCCCGCGAATCTCAGCACCGGCTCGGTAAATATAAACGCCGCTCCGACGATTATAAGTCCAAGAACGATACAAGCAGTAACCGCCTGAGCCAAGCATCTGTTAGCATCCTCTTTGCGATTCTCGCCCTTTCTTCGGCTGACTATCGCAGTAACGCCGACATTCAGCGCGAAAAATATCGCCATAAAAAGCATCTTAGGCTGATTTGTAAGTCCGACAGCGGCAACAGAGGTGTAGCCCTGCGTGCTGACCATTATCGAGTCGACAAAATTGACAAGTCCGAGCAGGACCGATTCGGCAGTTGCAGGCCACGCGACCCTTATAAACGATTTGTAAATTTCTTTTGTATTGTATTTCTCCTGCATCTTCTGAGACGGCTTCAGCATAAAATCCGGAGCATACAATCTACGAAAAATGTTCATTATATTAATGCCTCACTATGCGATAGAAGCGCCCGTAACGCGCTTACTTTAAGAATTATATCACATAAAATTTACATTTGCAATACCTTTTACAAAACTATACAAAAAGCGGTGCGAATACATAAATCCACACCGCTAAAAAATCATTTTCTGTCAGTCGGGGCTTGGTTCAGATGGCAAGCACTACTGCAGTTCTTGCAGTTGCAGCCACACGTTCCCTCGCCGCGTTTTTTTGCGCGATACATATAATAAATCGCGACTGCAACTATTGCTGCGACTACAGCCGCAACAATTATTGTCGATAGATTTTCGCTAAGCCATAAAAGCATATCCTACCTCTATTTCAGTTTCATTGTGTCCTGCGACGGACGAAGCAGAAAATACAGTATAATTGCAAGTGCTATAGCTGCCGCTGCAAGTCCGACGGGATTCAGATTCCCAATAAAAGCAGAGCCGAACTGATATATCATAAGCGAAACAGCATAGGCGAATACCGTCTGATAGCCAATCGCAAACGCCGTCCATTTCGCGCTGTTCATTTCAAGTCGAATCGTTCCTATTGCGGCGAAGCAGGGCGCGCAAAGCAGATTGAACGCCATAAATGAGAATGCCGCAAGCTTGCTTCCGTTAAAGAACTGCTGACCGATTATCGCAAAATACTCGCTTGCACCCTCGATTATTTCCATGCCGAGCTCTGCTCCTTCCATCGAGGAAAGTGCGCCGAATACGCCGACGATTTCCTCTTTAGCGACAAGTCCGAGCACGGATGCGACAGCCGACTGCCAGTTGCCAAAGCCGAGCGGAATGAAGAAGAACGCAATAAGCGAGCCGATATTATTGAGCACCGAAGGCTCGTCACCGTCAGTTATGTAGTGAAGTCCGCCGACAAACGAGAAGCTGTTGAATATCCAGATAAGCACGCTCGCCACAACGATTACCGTTCCCGCGCGCTTTACATAGCCCCAGCTTCTGTCCCATGTCGAACGCGCAACGTTTGATGCAACGGGCGCGTGATACGCGGGAAGCTCCATGACGAATGCCGCTGAATCGCCTTTGAACATCTTCGTCTTTTTGAGCATCAGGCCCGATATGATTATCGCGCAGACTCCGAGAAAATATGCCGAGGTTGCTATAAGCGGACTGTTTCCGAACAACGCGGAAGCAATAAGACCGACCATCGGCATTTTGGCTCCGCACGGCATAAAGCTTGTGGTAATGATGGTCATACGGCGGTCGCGCTCGTTTTCGATGGTGCGCGATGCCATGATTCCGGGAACACTGCAGCCGGTACCAACAAGCATCGGTATAAACGATTTTCCGGAAAGACCGAATTTTCTGAAAATTCTGTCCATGATAAACGCAACTCTTGACATGTATCCGCAGTCCTCAAGCAGCGAGAGAAGAACAAACAGAATGATCATCTGCGGAACAAATCCGAGCACCGCTCCAACTCCGCCAATGATTCCGTCGGAAATCAGGCTGATGAGCCACTCTGCACAGCCGATGCCCGTGAGCCACTCGGTTACGTTCGGGATAATCCACTCTCCAAACAGCGTATCGTTCATGAACGTGACGGTAAAATCTCCGACAGTTCCGATGGAAATGGTGTAAACGAGCCACATGATTCCAATGAATATCGGAAGCGCAAGAATTCGGTTTGTCACGATACGGTCGATTTTTTCGGAGGTCGAAAGCCCACCCTCGTTTTTCTTTTTGTAGGCTGTTCGAACGATTCTCACTATGTAGTTATAACGCTCGTTCGTGATGATGCTCTCAGCATCATCGTCAAGCTCCTCCTCGGTCGCTTTGATATCCGATTCGATATGCTCAAGCGTTTTGGGCGGAATATTTAACTGCTCGAGCACCTTTTCGTCGCGCTCAAAGACCTTTATCGCGTACCAGCGCTGTTGATGCGAGGGCATATCATGAAGACAAGCCTCCTCGATGTGCGCTATTGCATGCTCGACAGCTCCCGAAAAGATGTGACGCGGAGGGTGCTTTGATTTGTGTGCCGAAAGTATTGCCGCTTCAGCCGCCTCATCAATGCCTGTTCCCTTCAGCGCGGAAATAGCTATAACCTTGCATCCAAGAGATGAGGAAAGCTTTTCAAGGTCGATAATGTCGCCCTTCTTTTCAACAACATCCATCATGTTTATCGCAATTACAACGGGAATACCTATCTCGGTAAGCTGTGTTGTCAGATAGAGATTTCGCTCGATGTTGGTTCCATCAACAATATTAAGTATCGCATCGGGACGCTCGCCGATGATATAATTTCTCGCTACGACCTCCTCAAGCGTGTAAGGCGAAAGCGAATATATTCCCGGAAGGTCGGTGATTATCACCCCATCATGCTTTTTAAGCTTGCCTTCCTTTTTCTCAACCGTAACTCCCGGCCAGTTTCCGACATACTGATTAGAGCCGGTCAGCACGTTGAACAACGTGGTTTTGCCGCAGTTCGGATTGCCCACGAGAGCAATTTTGATATCCATTATTAATTCTCCTTCTTGGAATTATATGTCGTCGAATTATATATTCATTAAAGCGAAGTTAGCGAGGGCTAACCACGCTCCTGAAAATATCCGGAGATAGCTCTCCGGTATTATTCAATTTCGATATTTTCAGCATCCGCCTTGCGCAGCGAAAGCTCGTATCCGCGAACATTTACCTCTATCGGGTCGCCAAACGGTGCGAGCTTGCGAAGCGTTATCTCAACGCCCTTTGTAATACCCATATCCATTATGCGGCGCTTTAAGGCACCCTCTCCGTAGAGCTTAACCACCTTGACTGTTTCGCCGATTTTTGCATCCTTTAATGTGCGCACTGTAATCACCTCGTCCATGCGGCTGCAAAGACTTCCCTGACTTAATTATTTGATGCGGCTCTGCTGCTCGCCGCTATATTTTACCGTTCAGTTAGCTTATGCTAACCATCTATATTATAACTCTCATTTCTTAATTTGTCAATAATTTTTTCGAAATTTCTCAACTTTGGAAATCATAACGATTTATAAAAATTCCGCTGAGCCCACACTTGTGAAATTACTACAAATGACCGTCCGCTAATCTATCAATCTTAACAAAACCGCGCACATCCCCTTGAATTATTCACAAATTTGTGGTACAATAATATAAACGACAGCATAGGAGGTGGGAATATTGCAGCTTCAGGAATCGGGAGAGATGTATCTTGAAACGATATATGTGCTAACAAAGAATAACGCGAATGTTCACGCTATTGATGTCGTTGAGCATATGGGCTACTCAAAGCCGAGCGTCAGCCGTGCGGTTTCGCTTTTAAAGAGCGGCGGATATCTGACTGTAGCCGCAAACGGTACGCTCCATCTCACAGATGCAGGGCGTGAGATCGCCGAAAAAATATTCGAACGCCACACGATTCTCAGCCGTATGCTTGTATCTCTCGGCGTTGATGAGGAAACCGCTGCCCTCGATGCGTGCAAAATTGAGCATGCAATCAGCGATACATCGTTCGAGGCAATAAAAAAGCATTTTTCATAATATTTTCATAGAAAAAGCTTCCGTGAACAATTCTCCACGGAAGCTTTTTTTATTTAAGCTATTTAAGCAGCTCCTCGAGCTCTGCCATCGGACGGTAGCCGATAGCGGATTTTACAACCTCTCCGCCTTTGATGAGCTTAACTGTCGGAATGCTCATGATGCCAAAGCGTCTTGCAAGCTCGGGTTCTTCATCAACATTGACCTTGCCAACCTTGATCTCACCCTCATATTTCTCAGCAAGAGCCTTAATCTCGGGTGCCAGCATACGGCACGGGCCGCACCAGACTGCCCAAAAGTCAAGCAGCACCGGAATATCCGATTTTGTAACCTCGGACTCGAAATTTGCGCTTGTAATTGTGATCTCAGCCATTTTACTTGTCCCCCTTAGATTTATAATACAGCATGCAATGGCAGAAGCCCTCGAACTCGGGGTCCTTTATTTGGTCACGGAACTCCTTGCACATGCATTTGTTATCGTCGTTGATTTCAAGACGGCAAGGGCAATAACCGCCCTTTTTTTCAAGCCCTTCTTTTATCATACGAACGACTTCGTTGTCGGGATTTAGTGATATTTTCATTAAATTCCTCCTGTTTTATACGTTCCAAACAGTCAATTGCAAAACGGAGTTTTGCAATTGACTATTATACGGTAAAGACTCAGGATGCTACCCTGAGCAAAATTAGTATACCAAACCCGACGACGATTTTTCGCTGTCGGGTTTGCATTTTTAAAATCAGTTGATTTTTGTAGTCCAGCCGAATGTGTCGGGCAAGCGTCCCCACTGAATACCGGTCAGGTTGTCGTAAAGCTTTTGCGCAACAGAACCGATCTTGCCCTCGTTAACGGTGTAGATTTCACCGTTGTCGTTGAGCTCGCCGATAGGGCTGATAACAGCCGCGGTACCTGTACCGAATGCTTCGTCAAGCTTGCCTGCTCTCTGAGCCTCGAGAACCTCGTCGATTGCAAGACGGCGCTCTGTAACCTTGTAGCCCCAGCTCTTTAAGAGCTCGATGCAGGACATACGGGTAACGCCGGGAAGAATTGAGCCGGTTTCGAGTGTAGGTGTAATAACCTCGCCGTCGATTACAAAGAATACGTTCATTGCACCGACCTCATCGATGTACTTGTGCTCGATACCGTCAAGCCAGAGAACCTGCGCATAGCCGAGCTTTTCAGCTTTCTGCTGACCGATGAGGGATGCCGCGTAGTTACCGCCGCACTTTGTAAAGCCGGTTCCGCCCTTAACAGCGCGAACATATTCGGTTTCGATGTAGATCTTGACCGGATTGATGCCTGCTGCATAGTAGGAGCCAACGGGAGAAAGAATTATAGCGAATATGTAATTCTTTGCTACATGAACGCCAAGATGAGCATCTGTTGCGAAGATGAACGGACGAATGTAAAGAGATGTGCCCTCCTTAGTCGGAACCCAATCGCGGTCAACGTCAACAAGAGTCTTGAGAGCCGCAACGCAGTCATCAACATCGATCTGCGGAATGCACATACGGGCGTTCGTACGGTTCATGCGCTCGAAGTTCTTATCGGGGCGGAAAAGCTGAATGTCACCGTTTGGTGTGTAGTATGCCTTGAGACCCTCGAAGATTTCCTGAGCGTAGTGGAAAACCATAGCCGCGGGATCGAGCGAGAAGTTCTGATAAGGCACTATGCGAGCATCGTACCAGCCCTTGCCCTCGGTGTAGTTCATCATAAACATATGGTCTGTGAAATAGTTACCAAAGCCAAGCTTATCGTAATCCGGCTTAACCTTTGGAGAGGTTGTTTTTTCGATTCTGATATCCATCATAGTTAATATTCCTCCGAAATGAATTTTATAAAATAATTATACAACAGATATTTTAAGATTTCAATACATAACTGCAAATAATTTCAACAAAATTTTCATCTATCGCATAAATTGTTGTTTATGGGCAAAAATAGCTTTGTCGTAAAAATTTCTGATACGGAGGAAAATAACATGAAGCAAACCTTTCATCCCGAGCGAATAACCCGTGCAGCAGTAGTCACACTGACGGCAATGGTTCTGCTCGGAGCCGTGATTCCAGCAAAGGCGGCGCCTATTTCGCCCGGTCTTAATGTTATCGCAACCGAATATACAATGGCAAAAAGCGGTCTTGTCGGTACACATATCAAATTCTCGCGCGAGGACTTTCAAAGCTCTCTCGGCGTTGACTCGGTAGGAAAAATAACCATCACCTCACTTCCCGACCTCTCAAAGGGGCATCTTCAGCTTGGGAACAAATATGTTGAGGTCGGGCAGGTAATCTCCGAGAAGAATCTCGATTCTCTCAAATACGTTCCTTATAATAATAAGGAAGCCGAGGCAGTATTCAGTTTCACCAGAGGCAGCGGAAAGCTCGGAACGCCGTACGAATGTAAGATCTACACGCTCGACAGCCCTAACGCTTCGCCTGTGATCGCTCTTTCAGACTGCATCGAAGTAAACGCAAGCGGAGAAATCGGCGTTTATTCGGGAGTTACGCATCTTGGAACGATTCCTGCCTACGATGCGGATGATGACAGCATGACCTTTGAAATCATCCGTTTACCGGCTCACGGAAGCGTAAAGCTGACCGACCGGACACGCGGATATTACGAATACACCTCAGAGGACGGTTATGTCGGGCTTGACAGCTTTACCGTCTGCGTAACGGATAAATACGGCAACCGCTCACCCGAAACAAAAATAATGCTCCGCACATCCGCACCAAAGGACGGCGAGGTCTTTGCGGATATGGACGGGCATTGGGCTAACAGCGCCGTTATAACCTGCGTTCGAGCAAACGTGCTTGAGGCTGCCGGAGAGAATGAATACTTCTATCCGAGCGAGCCGGTCAGCCGCGCGGAATTTTTAAGCTACGCAATGAGCGCGGCAGGCTACACGGGCTTTGAGGTAGCTGACACCGGCTTTGCGGATGATGCACAGATTCCTGAGGAATACAAGGGCTGTATCGCGGCGGCGAACGCGCTCGGAATAATAAATGGCGTAGACAGCGACGGCGAGTTGAAATTCTACCCGAACAATCAAATCACGCGTGCCGAAGCCGCAGTAATCGTTTCAAGATTGACCGGAATTGAAAATAGCGGCAGTATCTCGGTTTTTGCTGACGGAAGCGTTCCGGCTTGGGCAAGAGGCGCATTTGAGGGACTGCTTGAGGTCGGCATACTGCGCGGAAACGGAAGCTCTATGGATCCGTATTCGCCGCTGACCCGTGCAGCGGCAATAAAGCTCGCATCCTCGATAGTCGATATAAGATAGTCGCGGCTTAAAAATCGCAACAGTTCGGGCTCGCGAAAAGCGTCCCCCTGCCTTGACAAAACGGCGCAGATATGATATCATTTTTCCTGTGTTCAAATTACAAAGTGAAGGAAAATTCAATGAAGAAATCATATATCGGCGCCGTTTACATAATAATTGCGGCGCTAATGTGGGGAGCTTTCCCGATATTCAGCCGCGTGCTTTACCAAAACGGCGTCACCGTAATGCAGGCTGTGGCGGCAAGAGCAATCATTGCGGCGATCGTATATGCGGCTTGGGGCGCAATTGCAGGTGTTTACAAGGGGCTTGGGTGGCGTGACTACTGCTTTTTAGCAGTTTACGGATTGATATCTGTAATGGGAACCTACGTTTTCTATTCGCTTGCAATAAGCAAGCTGTCTTCCGCAATGTCCGCTATACTTCTCTACACCGCTCCGGCGTTTGTGATTCTGTTTAACCGCATTTTCTATCATGACCCCATTACTCCGATAAAGCTGACCGCGCTTGTCATAGAATTCGCAGGCTGCTGCCTTGTCGTGAGGATTTACGACCCGTCCTCGCTCACCCTAAACGGAATCGGTATTATTTTCGGTATCCTTGCAGGAATCAGCTATTCGCTTTTGACAGTTATCGGACGCAAGGCTTATGAGCGCGGATACACCGCCATGCAAAACACATTCATTCCTGCAATTGCTGTCGGACTTGTAATGTCTGCGGTAACTCCACCGTGGACTATTCCGCTAACCTCAGGCAAGGTCACCTTGTGCTTTTTGGCGATTGGACTGATTGGAAGCGTGCTTCCGTATTTCTTCTATTTAAAGGGGCTGTCAACAGGCATTGACGGAGGCGCGGCTATACTTCTTGCAAACATCGAGCCTGTGACCGCAACCGTTCTCGGCTGTATTGTCTTCACGGATAATCTCGCCCCTCTGCAGATTTTCGGTATAGTAATAGTGCTCGCAGGAGCAATTCTCCCCTCATGGGATAAGCCGCGGGAAGCGTCGAGGGAAACAACTTAGTAGAAAAAATCAGGGAGCGATTTAGAGTAGTGCTCTAAAGGACAGTTTTGCAAGAATACGGTATATCTCGAAAGAGGTATGCCGTATTTTGTATTTGTGGACACAAATGCAGTACTTGTCAAGAAAAATGACGTACAAAGAGTCTGTAGTAAAATAGATGGGAATTTAATATTCAACGTACTGTTTGTATAAAAATCCCTCGCTCCATTTCGGAACGAGGGTTAAGCTTATTACACTTCTTTCTTTTTATAGAACACAACGGATAGATACCAAGAAAGCACATATATTCCGATACCTACAAGGCAAGCAATAGGCAAAACAGCGTTTAGTTGAATCTCGTTTTGCAGACCTTCCTTAAAAATCGTGGTTGCGATAATACTGCCTGCACACACCACGCCTATCATCACGTAGTACGCACCACGACCTTTTTCTACGCCGTATTTGAAAACAAACGGAAGTGTCAACGAAGAAGCCACGCTTGCCATTATCAGCAAGAGCATCATAAGTACCAAAAACTCTTTCAAAATGAAATTACCTTCGATACTCATTTTCACGCCCTGCGTGATGCAAATTACCATCAGCATAGCGATTTGTGTGAACAAGCCAATCAGATACTTTGCGGATACGATTTGCGTTTTGGTATATGGCAACGTACCGACATACTCCGTCCATCGACTGCGCTCATCATATCCAAGGAGATTGACAGGGATCATACCGCAGAGCAAGCAAGGGTAGAAAACGAAGAACATATTGCCGCTACTCATCATAGAGAGAATGATAAATCCGATACTAACGAAAAGATAATATCTACAATATTTTTTCATCATGTACCAATCTTTCAATAATAGACCTTTCATATCATTTCGCCTCCTTTACCATAAATACGAACAGTTCCTCAATGCTTATCGGACTTAACTTGAAGCCCTCGGGCGCATCCCCCCTCGGTACGATAGCTTCAGTGCCATAGGGTGTTTCTTTTTTGTATTTTATTTCCTTGTTAAGCTCCGAAAGCTGCTCTACCGTACAATGAATGATACCGTATTCGGATAAAAGCGCATCCTTTTCCTCGCAAAGCAATAACTTGCCCTTATGCAAAAACGCCACATAGTCGCAGAGCTTTTCAAGGTCGCTGACAATGTGCGAGGATATGAGAATGGAGTGGTTTTCATCCCTTGTAAAATCGTAAAACATATCCACTACCTCGTCGCGCACGACAGGATCGAGCCCGCTTGTCGGCTCATCAAGCAGTAACAGCCTTGCACCGTGTGACATCGCAACGGCAATACCGAGCTTCATCTTCATCCCGCGCGAAAAATCCTTGAAAGGCTTATTATCGGGCAAAGATAACTTTTGAAGAAGTCGGGCATATTCATCCTCGTTCCAATTACGGAACGTATGCTTCATAACCTTGCCGATCTGCTTTGCCGTCAAGCATTCCGGCATACCAATCTCGTCCATTACGACGCCCACATCTTCTTTGGTAAGAGAAATGTCCTTCCCATTGTCTTTGCCAAGTATCGTTATAGTTCCGCTATCCTTATGAAGCATATCCAAGATGAGCTTTATCGTTGTGCTTTTACCTGCGCCGTTCTCACCGATAAGTCCCATAATACAACCGCTTGGCAAGGTAAGGTTTATATTATCCAAGTAAAATTCCGAAAAGGATTTACATACATTTTTGATTTCAAGTGCGTTCATTCCTATTCCTCCATACCAAACGTAATCATTTCAATAATATCGTCACGGCTCAAATTGCACGAGGCAGCGAGCTTTGCTATCTGATCAATATGTTCCTCGATCTTTTTCAGATTTTCCTCACGTAAAAGCTCTATGTTCTTCGGCGCAACGTAACATCCCTTTGCCGGAAGGGTGTAAAGAAAGCCATCCTTTTCAAGTTCTTCATATGCGCGCTTGGTCGTAATAAAACTGATACGAAGATCCTTTGCAAGTCCTCGTATAGACGGCAGCATTTCATCTTCTTTCAGCTCACCGCTTATGATTTGATTTTTTATTTGGGAGTAGATCTGATTATATATCGGTTCACCGCTTTTATTATCGATTAAAATATTCACGTCATCACCCCTGTTAAAACTGTATATCTGTATTATACACAGTTGAGGCGTTTTTGTCAATAGCTTTTGCAAAACACGAACAAGAAATCCCTCGTTCCGAAAGGAGCGAGGGATAATGTTGTTTTTGTAATGCTCATATTTCTTAGTTATCAGAAACTGTCCTTAAGGGTACGAAGCATTTCACTCCCTGATTTTATTTGGCATTATTTAACCTTAATGTTCATCTCAACCGGAATTTCTACCGTCTGACCGTCAATTTCAGCTTTGAATGTTGCGACTACCGTATAGTCGCCCTTTACGATCTTATCGACAGACAGATTCGCATCCGCAAAGGTTTCGATGAATTTGACCGATTTTCCTGCGGCAATTGTCGTCGAAGTCGAGGCTGAATCACCCTCAAGCGGAAGCAGTTCAACATTTCCGCCCGGAAGAATAAGCTTGAAATCGCAAAGCTGTCCTTCATGCAAAGCTTCAATATCGGTCTTGCCGACATTTTTTACCGTTGCCGTAAATTCGAACGGAGCCGCCTCATCCATGCTTGCGAGCCTGTAGTACTCCATCTGCGACTTCAGCGTGACCTTGATATCGTTTTCCGTTTTAGATACGGAGAGAGGCTGAGTCGGAAGCCATAGGCTGTAGTACATGAATACGATAATTATCGCAATTAACAGCAATATCGCAAGCAGAATAATGTGCGATTTTGTGAGCTTAGGCTTGACCTGCGTTTTAGAATAAAGCTTCAGGCGCACCATCACAGGAATAATTGCGCCGAAGAATACTACGAGCAAAAAGGCTTCAAACGGGAACAACGCGAGATTTTTGACCACACGCGGAACCGTCATGAATGCGTAGCTTGTGCCGTTGCCGAGCCAATCGTAGTACCAAATCATGATGCTCGAATTCAGAATCAGGTTGCAGACAACCGAAACGCTGAATCGGGAAAGGATTATGCGCATAGCGGAGAGCTTTGTTCTCCAAAGGAAAAGAGCGAAAATCAGCGAGCCGGAAATTTCCACGAAAATAAACGGGAAGAAATACGGTCCCACGGGTGCGATAATACATCCGAGCGTGTCGGTTATCGCCGCGGCAAGCACCGCGACCACAGGTCCGAAGACGGAAGCGCCGAGCGCATTGACAAAGAATCCGAAGGTGATGCTGAGATCCTGACCGACGGGTATGAAAGCAGATTTCACAGCCACCCTGAGTGCAATAAGAATTGCGGTGATGCAAAGGATTCTTAGATTAAAGAGCTGAGCCGCAGCATCGCGCCAATAAGCGCGGGAGAATGGAGTTTGGTAAAGTGCATTGTCATTTGTGTCTTTCAAAATAAAAAATACCTCCTTTAGACAAAAACATTCCGTACTTGCCACATAAGGAGATAACTCCATTTATGTAACAGCGGGATGCGACTCCGACACCGCGAATCAGTATGATTCTTCGTCCCCACGACAACTCCCCGTTCATGGGACACTTTACGCGTCAAAGTCTACTCTGCTTAATTATCAGGAACTCTGCAGCATATTTCTGCCAAATTCCTGATACAATAATATAATACCACATATTTTTCAAAAAAGCAATGAGTAATATGCACTATAAGATCTATCGGGATTGATTGTTTTCTGTGAATTCAGATAAGGTTTAGTAAGTTTAGAAGCAACATAAGAAGCGTAAAAATAATTTTTGATTTTTTTCGAAAACCTATTGACAAACATATTCTAACGTGCTATAATATTCAAGTAGCGTGGTTCAAGCGATACACATGGCGGAGTAGCTCAGTTGGCTAGAGCAACCGGTTCATACCCGGTAGGTCATGGGTTCAAGTCCAATCTCCGCTACCATTAGCCCAGCCAATAGGTTGGGAAATGGCCCGTTGGTCAAGCGGTTAAGACACGGCCCTTTCACGGCTGTAACATGGGTTCGATTCCCGTACGGGTCACCAAACGTAACAAATCCGAACTATTTCGCAAATCGAAATTGGTTCGGATTTGTTTTTTACTATTAAACTCACAAATTAACGCTGTTTCGGAGCGAGGTCACGCGACCTCGCTCTTTTCCTTTTTCTCGGCTTCTTGCCCCGCTTTCCATTCGGCAAATTCCTTCTGCCCTTGTTCTGATTCAAAATAAGCAATGATATCCGGCAGAAGACACCGGGCGATTTCCATGCGGATATGCTTTGGTATTTGAGGTATATGGCTCTCTCCACATGTGCTACGGAAAGCAAATTCGAGGCGCAAAAGGAAACGTTTGAACCAACCTGCACTCAAATATTCCTCTCGCAGAAACCATGTAGCAAGAATTTCTTGTTCCTTCCTCTGCCGTTCTGCTTCTTTCTCACGCTGCTTACGCTGAACTTCTTCCCAATCCTCGATGTCCTCGCCCTCACGAAGTACCGTGCGGTTATCGTGAAGCAGAGCGTTCACGCGTTTCCAAAACTTTTTCCAAGTCATATCATCATCCTTTCTCACATCGTAATTTCAAGTCCTTCATCCTCGCCATCGTCAACGTCATCCGTAGGCGATGGTTTGGGCTTAGACAGTTCTATCGCAGCACCTACAGCGCCACCTATGAGAATACCGACAGCTTCTCCGGCGTATCTCGCCTCTTTCTCACGCTTTTCTTCCTCGGATTCCTCGCCGTCATCCTCGAGGATATTGCCTACATTTGCAATCCCACGTGCACCCATAAGAGCAATACCAGCAGCATTGGAATTGCCGTGAGTACGAGTCGGAGCCACCACAGTGCCTCGTCCCGACGTATTCTTCTGTCGATAACTTCTGAAGCTTTCTCGCTCGCTTTCCCAACCTGTTCGACAGCTTCCTTCGTTATCTTGTGCAAAGCCTTCTCCGTTGCCTCTTTCTGCGCCTCTGCCGCCTTCATCATCCTCTCGGTGTATCTGCTCGCCTCGCTCGACAAAACCGCTTTCTGTGCCGACAACTCCGCTGACAGAGCCTCCATTCTGCGCACCGCTTCGTTGAGCTTCATCCATTCCTCTGCGCTGATCTGTACCATCGGAATCTCCTGTTCCGTCTGTTCCTCCAGCAGTTCCTCTTGTATCATCGGCGGTATATTCTTCGC
>JAZNMQ010000068.1:0-6218 GCA_045579745.1 Candidatus Flemingiibacterium sp.
ACCAAGGCTGACGACACCACCAAGGCGGACGACACAACTAAATCAGATGACTCCACCAACGCCGACGACTCAACGACGACTCCCGATACAACAGGCTCAAATCCCGTAGTATTTATAGTTATCGGAGTAATAGTTGTACTCATCGCAGCTTTCGCAGTAATTCTTGCAAAGAAGAAGAAATAATCTGACCTTAAATAGACCTGCTTATTCTAAAATAGGCAGGTCTTTTTTTGGCAAAATACTTGCAATTTTTAGCGGAATGATGTAAAATGAAGCTGACAGAGTTTATGTTAAACAACAAATCCAAAAAAGGAGTTCTGATAATGTATACGATAAAGAATGACTTTATTCGCGTTACCGTAAAGGACGGAGGAGCTTTCGAGGCGTTTGACAGACGCGTCGGAAAGTATTGGAAAACGCTTGAGAGCGATAGCTTCAAGACCTCAAATTTCGCTGTAACAGACGACAGCATCGCGTTTGACCTTATCGACGGTGATAATTGCTACCGCGTGACCTACACGCTCACAGACAAGGCTGAATTTAAGGTTGCCATCTCGGGTGATATGGAAATCGCGATGGAAACGCTCTCCTACCCTATGGCAGTCGATCTTCCGCGCGATCACTATATCGTTGAAACCGACAGCGAGGGCATGCTTCTTCCCGTAACTGACACGGAATACGCGCTTGGGCTCAGACCCTTGTTCTTCTGCGGCGGAGGCTGTTCGATGGCATGGATTGGAGCTGTTGACAAAAACCTCAGCCAAGGCTACACGATGACCTTTGAAACGCCGTTCGATGCCGCGACAAACAAAGCTCGCGAGGATGGAGCTATAACCGTTTCGCCCGTTTGGCTCTCATCAATGCAAAAGCTAAGCTACGAGCGAGTAATCCGCTACAGCTTCTTTGACAAGGGCGGCTATGTCGCACAGTGCAAGGCGTACAGAGAATACATTTGGGACAAGAATAAAGTTACCACGCTGAAAGAGCGCGTAGAACAGCTCCCCGCGATTGAAAAAATGCTCGGCGCAGTTCATATTTACCTTTGGGACACCGCAAGAACTCCCGAATTTCTACAAAAGATGAAGAATGACGGAGTTGAGCGCGCGTTCGTTCTTTGGGATCCAAACCACCGCCCGTATCCGATCAAAGACTTCGATAAATACGCAAAGGAGCTCGGCTACGCTTCGGGCGCATACGATCTCTACACCGATTTCGGAAGAAATACTCCCCCGCCCGAGGAAACACCCCTCGCAACGAGCGCTTACCCGGGTGAGGATGCGTTTGAAAAGCTAACAGCAGTTCAGGCTGACGGTTCTCGCTATAAGAACGGTTATGGAAATTTCAACTGCCCCGTTGCAATTCGCCCCGTAATGATCGAGCGCATTAACAAGCGCATGGAGAGCTATCCAAACGAATCGCTTTTCCTTGATGTTTACTGTGCGAACGGAGTTTACGAGTGCTATTCAAAGGAGCATCCGCTGACTCGCGAGGGCTATGCGAATGCCATGATGGAAAACTGCAAAATGCTTCAGGACAAGTACGGCATTTACATCGGCGGAGAGTTCGGCGCTGATTACGGCGTTCCGACAAACTCTTATTTCCATGGCATGATGACGCTGCAGGTTATGTGGTTTAATTCAGAGAAAGACAACAAAGGCACGATCCTCTACGGCGGCAACTGGAGATGCAACGAGAATCCGTCCATTCAAACGGGAATCAGCACCGCTTCCGAAACCTATCACAAGTATTCGATCAACGAATACACCCGACTGCCCCTCTATCAGCTCGTTTACCACGATGCGGCAGTTACCTCATGGCGTTGGGAGGACGGAAATGCAAGCTGTCCCGAGATTTGGTGGAAAAAGGACCTCTACAACATGCTCTACGGCACAGTTCCGCTCTGGTCGATCGACGCATCCCGTTACGAGGCGTTCGAAAATGATTTCGCCGATTCCTACAAGAAGATCTGCCCGTGGCTGTATGACATCCGCTACGACGAGATGGTTGACCACAAGTTCCTAAGCCACGATCACACCTTGCAGATGAGCACATTCTCCTCAGGCAGGTCGATCATTGTCAACTTCTCAGGCAAGGATGCCGCATGGGAGGGCAAGACAATTCCCGCTAAGGGCTATGTGATCATCTGATCAGGCTGATTTTCATAAAATAAGCCTACACCGAAATGCGGCTGAACACTCTTGAATATGCTATAAAATTAATCTGACCGAAAAGAGCGAATTATCATAAAAATAGTGAAACCCCGACAGATTTTCAAGCTCTGTCGGGGTTAACTTATTTATCTTGAGTCGATACAAATTGTGAACACGCGTTGTTCGCTCTCTCTACGTTTGTAGGGACAGGCGTCCTCGACTGTCCGTTATCTTATTTATCTTGAGTCGTTCCAAATTGTGAACATGCGTTGTTCGCTCTCTCTATGTTTGTAGGGACAGGCGTCCTCGACTGTCCGTTTATCTTTTTTATCTTGAGTCGATACAAATTGTGAACATGCGTTGTTCGCTCTCTCTACGTTTGTAGGGACAGGCGTCCTCGACTGTCCGTTATCGGGGCAATTCTTGATTTCTATCACCTGTTCTCATTATATCACAAAATCGGCAGAGGAAACAATATCTCTTCCGATTTTTGTTCGTCGCGGACAGTCGAGGACCCCTGTCCCTACAACACGGGCTTGCAAATATCCTTATGGGAAGCCTCGCGAGGCGGAGGGATTTTCTGCTTTTATTATAATATAAAATCGGCAGAGGAAACAATATCTCTGTCGAAATTTGTTTGTAGCGGACAGTCGAGGACGCCTATCCCTACAACATGGGTTTGCAAATATTCTTATGTGATACCTCGCGAGGTGGAGGAATTTTCTGCTTTTATTATAATATAAAATCGGCAGAGAAAATACATCTCTGCCGAAATTTGTTTGTAGCGGACAGTCGAGGACGCCTGTCCCTACAACATTGGTTTGCAAATATCCTTATGGGAAGCCTCGCAAGGCGGTCGGATCTTTGCCGTTATTATTATTTTGATGTCGTTACCGTGATCGAATCGCTCTCGGTTCTGTTGCCTGCGCGGTCAACAGCGTATACCTTAAATTCGTAGGTCTTGCCAGGGTCAAGATTCTTGACCGTGCAGTTTCCTGCCTTGGAGGTTGCATAGTAGCAATACTTGTTATCGCGGTAAACGCGGTAAACAACGCTTCCGCTGTCGTCAGTCGAAGCATTCCAGTTAAGCTTTACTGAATTTGATGTAGCCGAAACGAGAGTGAGTCCCTCAGGCTTTGTCGGAGCGGTCGTGTCAGTCTTGACAACCTCGAGCTTGTTATCGGGATGAGGCTCAATGTCGTAGAAGTTCGGCATGTTGCCCGTGATAAGAAGCATGCTCATCATAAGAAGCGTATCCTGGAAATAGTCGCCCGGATGATCGTGCATCATATCGAGGTTGCTCATATAATTGTACGCCTTGTCAAGCAGCTCGCGGTGAGATTCATCAACCATTGCAGAGAGCGAGATCATTGTTGCAATCGTGCGAGGCGAAGAATAGTTTGCCGCCGGTGAACCGTCAAGATTGAAGGATGCTGCAACATTATCGAAATTCCAGCCGATAGACTTCATGTACTTAGCAAACCATGTAGCGTTGGTATTAAGCATATCGTACATGATGCCCGCTTCATCCTTGCCGTACCAGACATAGTCGGTTGCAAGACGCCACGGAACACGGCAGGAGTCGTAGCTGTATGTATAGCCCTTACCCTCAACAGGCTTGTAGTCGTTGATCATGAACACATACGGTGTCAGCGCGGATTCGGGGTTGAGCTTGTTGAAATAGTCGTAAATTCTGTTGAATTCTTCAAGAACCTTATCCCAATCAGCATCCTCTGAAATCTCTCTGAAAAGTCTTGCGTGGCCGGGCATTTGATACGATGTCATCGTGTAGCTGTTATAATGCTTCACGGGGTCGGTGAGCATGCCTCTTGCAACAGAATAATTAGGATAATTAACGGCATGCTTCATTATGTTGTTGACATACTTGATGCCTTCCTCGAGATAGTTTATCTCGCCGTCGCTTCCCCATTGCTTGTGCGCCATCAAAAGCGAAAGTGCGATATCAAGGTCACCGTCAGGTGCAGGCCAATCGTTTGTAGAAATGCCTAATTTGTTTGTAACCCATTTCATAAGACCGTAGCCGGGAACCATATTACGCTTTACAAAGCGGTACATTGCATCGTATTGCTCGTGGCAATTGTTATCGGGGCTTGCCATATATACAGCGAGAAGCATTCCGTAACCGGTTCCCTCGGAGCACGTACCCATCTTGTAGTTATCGCCATGTCCGCCAGAAACGCGGAGCTCGTTCTTGAAGCATCCCTCCTTGGTCAGATAAACCTCAGCCCAGTCATCATACATTCTCTGAACTGCCTGATTCATTTCATCCTGGCTCACGCTCGGCAGGATGCCGTAGGGATAGCCGGTATTATGCGGAAAAGGATATTGCTCTTTTGACATGATAATAATTTCCTCCTCATCATTTTTTGTCGTGTCTTGGTTTTGAGTAGAGTCAGCGGGGTCGGTTGATTCGACCGTGGGATCGGTATCTCCACCGGGCTGATCGTTGCCTCCTGCAGAGCAAGACACAGTACAGGTTAGCAAGGTAGAAAATAATAAAAGTATCGCAACTAATCTCATGTTAATCTCCTTTCTGAATTTAAGGTCAAGCTCATATTAAAGATACCACATTTTTTTAAAAAAGTCAACAAATTTTATCTAAAACATCGCTTTGCAATTTCGCGAGGCTTCTCTTAGGAATACAAGCAAGCCCATGTTGTAGGGACAGGCGTTCCCGACTGTCCGCACATACAAATTTCCGCAAAAATATTGTTTTCTCCGCCGATTTTGTGTTATAATGAGATCAGGTGCTGAAAATATATAATCGTACCGATAACGGACAGTCGAGGACGCCTGTCCCTACAAACGTTGAAATACAAAGGAACGGCAAATAAGAATTTATAGGAGATAAGATATGGCACAGCAAAATATATTCGATAATGCAATCTTTTTCGAGGGATATAAGAAGCTCAGAGAAAAAGAGATAAATGCCAATAATTTATTTGAGATTCCTGCGCTGTTTTCAATGCTGCCCGATCTAAAAGGAAAAAGAGTGCTTGATCTCGGGTGTGGCTATGGAGAGCATTGCAAGCTGTTTGTTGAAAACGGGGCAGAAAAAGTTGTTGGAATTGATATTTCAAGCAAGATGTTAGAGGTTGCAAGGCTGGAAAACAGCGACCCGAAGATTGAATATATTAATATGCCAATAGAAGGCATTGCACAGCTTAATGAATCCTTCGATGTTGTTGTCAGTTCCTTAGCTCTCCATTATGTTGAGGATTTCGCGCTGGTAGTTGAGAGCATATATAACCTGCTTGGTACAGAGGGAGTGTTTATTTTCTCGCAGGAGCACCCGTTAGTCACCTGCCATTCGGGCGGCAGCAGATGGACAAAGGATGAGAATGGCGAAAAGATGCATGTGAATCTTGCCAATTATGGCATCGAGGGAGAACGAGCGTCAACCTGGTTTGTTGATGACGTGAAGGTATATCACAGAACATTTTCAAGTACCGTAAATACATTAATTGAAGCAGGGTTTACAATAGAACATATGGTAGAGCCGTTGCCGACACCCGAATTGGTTGAAAGATATCCGGACTACAAGGATTTATTCCACAAACCGGATTTTTTGCTTATGAGAGTGAGAAAGTGAATATAAGAAAAAGAATCCCCGACAGACTGTAAGAATTCTGTCGGGGGTAATCATTTTTATGAGAATAAAGCTAAACAAACTCAAGCAACAGTTGAGAAACCAGAGATACGCTCGATTGAAAAATTTCTTGGAAGATGGTATAATAGTATCACAATAAAGGAGGTAGACACAATGAATATCGGTAATAACATAAAACAATTAAGGTTGCAGAAAAATCTAACGCAAGAGCAAGTTGCAGAAAAATTAGGGGTTTCTTATCAAGCAGTTTCGAAGTGGGAAAACAATGCCAATACGCCCGATATTGCACTGCTACCCCAAATTGCAAATTTGTTTGGAGTTTCCATTGATGCGCTGTTTTCGGATAGTATAGCGGATTATTCAGATTTACACCCCTTTATGAAAGATGATGACATCATACGAGTGGTGCAGATGAGAGGTACAAAAGTATTAAAAGT
>JAZNMQ010000069.1:0-22247 GCA_045579745.1 Candidatus Flemingiibacterium sp.
GAGCGGTACATATACGGGCATGATTTGGATAGTTGAACCATATTGATAAAATAGCGAGAGAACACAAGTGGAGGTGTTTTTATGAAACAATGGAATATAAAAACACCTCTCGTGTTTCGCTTAGGTGTGGTGATGTTGTGTATGCTCATCATTAGTTCAAACATGATATGCGATCTTTACGCAAGACACACCGCCACCGTCACTGGATCAGCAAGTGCGAGTGTTGCGAAAATTTCCTATAAACTTACAACATCATCAAACGTATCAAAACATCAATTGGATATGAATGACCTTCCAGACAACTGCAACATTGTGGCCGTTGATGAAACTTTTTCTATCGAAAACGACGGAGAGGTGGCATACAACTACACAATAAATTTATCATTAACGTATCCAAATGGGCAAGCTTTGTCGGGCTATTCACTAACAACACCTGCAACTACCGTGTGGTTAGTATCTGACGGTCAAGAAGCAACAGTAGCCAGCGGAACATTTTATTATTATTTGAATGGCACATTGTGCTCGTCGTTAACGCCAACAATAGCCGGAAGCTTGGGGATCGGTGAAAAAGCCATATGTTTATTTTACTATTGTGTTGATTTTGATGATGCAAGTCTTGATCAGGAAATTGTTATCAATTACGACATTCGGTGTGAGCAAATCGATTAAATGAGGATGCATAGGCATGAGAATCAGAATAAAACCTTTAATTTGTGTGATGCTTTGCCTCGCAGTCGTATTTGCTTCACATACAATACTTTCTACACATTCAAGATATGTACTTGATGGAGTCGGGGAACTTTTGCGTTCCATTATTACTGGCCCGAAATTAACGGTTACATATATCTTGGGCGAAGAGAATGGCGAAACTGTGACATATGTGGATGAGGTTGAATATAATGATCCATACACAATCAATTCAACCATTCAACCCATTCCTCCGCAAGGCGATTATGGCGATGCGGAAATTACCTTTGATGGGTGGATGAACGCAGCAGGAATTGTTATTCCGAATAATGCCAAGATAAATATAACACGAAGTATAGTTCTCAACCCTAAGTGGTCTATAACAAATTACATCAATCTTATTTTTCTTGATTATGAGGGAAATGTTCTTATGGAAAAGCACTATCCACAAGGCATGGATCCTCTTACAGCAAACGAGCGTTTGGAATTGGATGCTGAAATCGATCGACTTAATAGTGATTTTAACAATCAATATGCAGAGGTAGGTCTTAATGTAACCGTGTCTTGGTCGGGCCCCTACGACTCTTCTACCCTAAAAGCTGCTACTGAAGATCTTGTTATTCGTCAATCTACTAAAGTTTCTATGAGCACCGGTGATGATAGTAATAAAGCCAATATTCAATTGGAACCGCAAGAAGATGCGAACGGTGATGGATTCCCGGATAGCTATATAGTTGTGGGCGTTGTCGAGGATGATAATAATATTCACATTGACATACCGGATTATGTTTTAGGCAGTCCGGTCGTGGAAATCACAGACGGTGCTTTCGGTGATTTTGATAATATTACAACTATTAAAATTCCTGTCACAATAACATACATTGGAGAGGATGCTTTTGCCAACAAAGAGACAGGTACGCTTGGTATTTTAAAATACGAGCAGATGACTTTCTTGTATGAAGGAACATATGCACAGTGGCAGGCTGTCGAAAAAGACCCCAATTGGGATAGATATGTTGGCAAAGGAAGTAGAATATATTTCCTTGAAGATGGCACGTACATTGAAGAGACTGCCGGAAATGGAACGTGGAACGCAAAAGATAGAGAGTGGTCTTCACCCCAAATGGGCACTTATTCCGGTTAACATGCTCGGTTATGAATTTATAAACTATAACATCAAGCACCTCGTGCCAAGTTGGCACGAGGTGCTTGCCTATATATTGAAGCTTACAATCGCAATCTGTCAATCATTTCCCATTTTACATATTCATTAAACTTGGCAAATCGGTATGCCTCTTCGCAGATGCGTCCTTTGTTGTAGCAAATAAAGAATGTGAAGTCGAGCCAAAAGGCATCTTCAATCGCAGACTTAATAGCCTCAAATTCAGCTTTGCCGAGATAATGCTCGTCCTTCAAAATAAGCATAGCGTAGGTAAATTCATCGTCGTTGTGAACGAGATCGAGTGTGATCGTCGCTTCACTATCCTTGTAGGACTGTCCGTATTTATCCTTCTTCATCACTGCGGCGGTGAAGGTCTGCGGCGCGGGAACTACCTTCTCACGATCAATATATCTCCGCTTGCAGAAATGATAATATGCGTGGCGGTAGCAAGCGGCAACGTATTCTTCGTCGGCAACTTGTATTGTAGGACAGATAGAGCGTATCCAAGCGTTTCAGTAAATGTGTTCGCTGTATTTTCATCGCGCCTCCAATCTATCAACTGATAAGATGATAAAATCCCGTTTCCTACATTATACAGCAAAACACGATCTTTTTCAATAGGATTTTGTAAATTGAGAGTGTCAAAGTTCGTATGTCCTTAATTAAGGCATACGAAGCACTGCATTTGTGGTCGCAAATGCTTTGTATAGACTAATTCACAAATTTATGATATAATTTTTTAAAACCACCTATCCAAACCGAATTTGATGCACTATAAGGGTGTAATCATGATTGCAACGTCAAGGGAAGGAGGAGAAAAACTTGGACGATAACAAAATCATCCCGTACATAGAACCGATATTTCGCTTCTGCTGTAAACGGTTATCCAATCGATACGATGCCGAGGATCTTGCGAGCGAAATCATTTGCCATATCCTTGATGGAATGAACAAATATCAAATCGAATCGCTTGATGCATGGGTTTGGCGTATTGCTCATAACCGCTATGCCCGGTTTATTGACAAGCGGAATAAAAATCAAATCGTATTGTCGTGCGAAGACGAACTCTTTGATATTGCAGATTACTCCGATGTCGATGAGGCCAACACTCAAGAGCAGTATGAAAAGGTATTTCGGTATTTACATACGTTATCTTCCGAGTACAGGAATATTTTTGTAGACTACTATATTGGGGAATTACCGATTAGAGGTCTTGCAAAAAAGTATTCTCTCCCCGAAACCACAATCAAATGGCGACTGAACGTAGGACGCCAAAAAATCAGAGATAGGATAGGAGAAGATAAAATGGATAAGGTGTATCAACGAATTAATTGGGATACGAAAACTTGCAACGGTCGTGTAGATACTAATCACTATTTATATTCACAAATCACGCGTGCAATATGTCTTGCGGCTTATGAAAAACCATTGACTGTAGAAGAAATCAGTATCAGTACGGGTATTCCTACAATGTATGTAGAGGATGAACTCCCACGCCTTGAATATGGGGATGCTATCTGTAAGGTAGGTAACAAATACGTAACCAATTTTATTATCTTTCGTTTGAAAGACAGGAAGCAGACCGAGGATATTTCCGCATCGACAGTTAGTATGCTTGCAGACAAATTCGAAGTTATACTAAGAGAATCGGAAAATAAGATCACTGCTTTGGATTTTTACGGCAATAATTTCGGCATAGGAAGGCTTGGATATATCATCGTTCCGTATCTGCTCAGGCAAAAGATCCGTGATGTAAAAAACAATCGCTTAAAGTTGGAAAACGGTCCGTATCCTCCGAGAAAAGATGGGGGATATGGGTGGTTCATTGTTGAAGAAACAGCGGATGACTCGGAAAACTGTGCAGAATACAATTCAGGTTGTAATATTACAATTGACGATAGCAACCCTTCGACACAAGTTTACAATTATTGGATAAACAAATATTACGATAATAGCATATATCATGATAACGGTATACTTTGGCTGTGCAAAACTGATGCAGTAAAAAGCAATAAGAGTGGAAGAATATCTAAAAATTCTCTTGCTGAAGAAGATGCTGCACGATTCGTAAAAAACAATTTAATCACACTTTTTAATGGAGATTATTATCTTAATATTCCGTGTTTTAGAGAGGAACAATTCGCACAATTCACTTCGCTGTTTAATATGAGCGATGAAAAGGTCAGTGATCTCCTTGCGGAGTGGATCGTAACTGTGCGTAATAATTTTGAGAACTTCGTTCCGAAACACCTGCACGATCAGATCAATCAGTGGGTTAGTTGTTATCTTCATCAGATCATTGGATATGTTACAGACGAGTTGATCCGCCGTGGCATCCTGCGTAAAACCGACAATGAAAAGCCTTTGACCGATGGCGTATTCAGCGTCGAAGGAAAATACATCAATCCTTAAATGAGCTTACCGCCGAGCGTAACTATACTGGTTACACTCGGCGGCTCTCATTATTCAATTTGTTTTCTGTCCTTTAGAGCACGCCCCTTGTGCCGCTCTTTTTCTTTGCGTGATATTAAAGGTTGACCTCAACTTCGTGACCGCATGCCGCAGAGCGAATAATACCGTCAATAATTGCCTGATTGTAAATAATCTGGCTTGTCGGTATAGGCGCTGCTCCGCCTGTTTTAACCGCGTCAACGAATGCGCGAACCTTTGCCTGGAACAGATTGGTCTTTTCCTCAGTGCTTATCGGCACCGGAGTTGCGGTAGGATTGTTCATGAAATCGTGATAGAGTGTGATATCTCCTACAGCGCCGTCCCAAGCTCCGCCCCAGAGTGCCAAATTGGGCTGACGCACCTTAAGTCCTGCATCCTTTCCAAGGAAGATGAAATCGCCCGTCGTATCCATGTGCATAGCCCATGACATACGGAAGTCGAGCGTAATTCCGCCCTCAAGTCGAATAAACGCTGCAGAGAAATCGTCAACCGAGAAGCGCTCCGAATCCCAATAATACTTAGGATTCTTTCCGAAATGATCGTAAGCAACCGCAGAAACTGTCAACGGCTTCGGATAGCCGATAGAGTTAAGCGCGAAGTCAAGCGCATAGCAGCCGATATCAGCGAGAGCTCCAACGCCTGCCTTTTCCTTGTCGATAAATGTGCTTCCGGGAATACCTCGGCGACGGCCACCGCCGGTCTGTACATAGTAAACATCGCCAAGCGCACCGGAGGAAATAATCTCCTTTACCTTCTGGAAGTTCTTGCCATAACGAGGCTGGAAGCCTATAGAAACGATCTTGCCGGACTCTTTTTCGGCAGCCATAATTTCAAGACCCTGCTCAAGGGTGATAGCCATAGGCTTTTCGAGAAGAACATGCTTGCCCGAAAGAAGTGCCGGTACAGCGCAAGCCGCGTGCTGAGAATTATATGTACAGATAGATACCGCATCAATATCATCACGAGCGCAAAGCTCCTCGCAGGTTTCGTATGCCGCAGCATCTGTCCAGCCGTATTTGTCAAGAAAATCTCTTGCTTTTCCCGGAACAATATCAGCGCCGGCAACCACTTCAACATCATCAAATGACTTATACGCCTGAGCGTGTCTGTTGGCAATGCTTCCTGTACCTATAATACCTATTCTAAGCTTATCCATTTTTATTCTCCTTATCAGAATTTATAATACAGAGTATGATCTACACCATAATAATATCATAATTTTCTAAATAATACAATAGTTTTTTCAAAATAATTACATTAACCGCGCGTCAACATCGCATTCACGACAAGTTCATATTCGCGGAAAATTATGCCTATATGTAAAATAATTTCTAAGCCATGTGAACCTGTTGACATTGATTTGTTTATATGATAAAATTTATTTGTTACCATGACGACTGTAGTTCACAATTATTGCCCACAAGGAGAATTATCATGCGAAGCACCGGAAATGCAACCACTTTTACTCGAATATTCGCGTTTTTTATTTGCAGTCTTGCGACGGTAGGACTGTTTTTTGCAACATACATCCCTCTGCTTATGATTTGGAACAATCTGGGCGACGCCATGGGGTTGTCCGCCGCTGAAAGCAAAGACGTTCTGAATATCATTATATATGCTTTTTTAACATTCGGATCGGTTATTCCGATGTATCTGATCTATTTCAGCGAAGACCAGATGTCCGAGGTGAAAAAATTCTACAAGGACAATACGAAGGAAAGCATTGACTATAAGCTTTTGCTTCGCGAATTTATGAAACAATTCGGCAAAAAAGAGCTGATACTCGTACTCATTTTCATGACGGTACAATTTATCGCTTATTTCGTAATACCGCTCTACAGTGGATTCCTCTGCTTGACGACCGGAATTCTGTATGAAATATTTTCCTCGTTTCCAATCATCGCATATATATTGAGTATTATTTGGTATTTGATTTGCTATCTGTTCTGCCTTTGGCTAAAGACGCGCAAATGGGAAAAAGAACGCATCGACAAATCGCAAGTATAGGAGATCGTACATACTCACAGCTTTACTATTATTGAATCCGTTCAATTAACATAAAATTTTACAAGGGAGATACTAAATGAAATACAAAATCATTCTGCGGCAGATTTCCCTCATCACAGTACTTTCCATATTAATCTCTCTTTCTTTTTCCGCAAAACTGTTCGCACAAGATTCAGATTCGATTTTGCAATCACACGATGCAACCATATTAGTCGAGCAAACTGATGATGACACGGACGAAGCTGCTCCCGAGTCGCCAAGCTCCGAGGATACCTCATCTGCAGAGGATACTACCGAGCCTGAACCAGAGCCGGAGCCCGTACAGATACCGTCTTTCCCCGATGTCAAAGAGGACGATTGGTTTTACGCTGATGTAACCAAGCTCATTGAAAAACAGATAATTGCCGGCTATCCCGATGGAATGTTTCATCCGGAAAGAGTGATCACTAATGCTGAGTTTGTAAAAATACTTATGTTAAGCATCGGTGCGGATCTATCCGAGGTTGGCGATGAGCTTCTTTTCGGGAATCATTGGGCATCTGCATACATTACATTAGCCTACAACCGCAACATTATATCCGCCGAAGAATTGATCGAAGATTTTGACCCTGACGCGCCCATTACCCGTTCATCCATGACGAAAATGATGATACTCTCCCTCGAAATAGAGCCTGCTCGTATCGATGACCCTTTTACGGATATTTCCGATATTTACGCGAGCACAGCGTATAACGAATATCTGCTTCGCGGATATCTTCTTGAGGACGACACGCGCGTTTACAGAGGCGACAGCAACGCGCTTCGCTCTGAAGCAACTGCAATTGCAGTACGTATCATGGAATACCTCGAGGACTCATATGAATACAAAAAGACTGCAATATTGCAAAATGCCGCTGCTAATGCATTAAACAACGAATTTGAGCTTATTGATCTGTTTTACATATTGAATCGCGAATTTATCACGGATTTCACATTTAGATCAAATATTCCGCTCGAAGAATGCAGTAAATACTATCATCATGCCAACGTAATTCATCTTGAGTATTTCTACAGCTCATATATTCACTACAAATATTATACAAACAAACACATTTATGAAATAAAGCTTGAATATTCCCCAAGTCTTGACGAGCTTAAAGCGCTTCATCTTGCCGCCGAGGAAAAGGCTGACATCATTCTCGAATCAATAATTACGGATGATATGACCGATTTTGACAAGGTGAAGGCGATACACGATTATTTGATACTCAACTGCGAATACGATTATTTAAACTACATAGACGGAACGATTCCGCTTGAATCCCGTCTTGCTTACGGTGCGTTAATCAACAAAACTGCTGTATGTCAGGGCTACTGCGCCGCATTTAACGTGCTTTGCAACCGTCTTGGTATTCGCTCGGTAGGTATCACAGGTTATGCCCCCTCGAGTGATGACGCTCACGCTTGGAATATGATTCTGATCGACGGGCAGATTTACTATATCGATGTTACGCACGATGACCCCGTGCCTGACAAAAAAGGCCATATTTCCTATAAGTATTTTTTGCTTTCCGAGGCTGAAATGACCGAGCTCGGATATACCTGGGACAAATCGCAATCAAATCTTAAATACCTATACTGAGAAAAACAGCTCTGCGTTTATTCCGCAGAGCTGTTTTTTATTCTACAGTTTTGCTTGAAATAAGATCTATGCCGTTTTCAATAAAATCTCGGCATATCACATCTCCAGCCTTAATTGGGGCTGTTGCTTTGAGAGAGTTAATAATCTCCATTGCATCGGCAAGCTTGTTCTTTGGAATCGGAAGTGACGTTCTGACCGGAAGAAATTTATCATTTTTTGCATTTTCAAGCTTTACCGTGGATGTCAGCAGGCGTCTTGGATCGGTAAACTCCGTCATGGCGTAATTATATCCACGCTTGCAGGTGTTTCCGCTTAAATCCGCGATTTTACCGTCAGAGTCCATTTGGACATCTATACGGCAACCCATCGGACAGACAATACATGTCAGCGTTTTTGTTTTAGCTTCACTCATTTTTTGCGTCCTCCTTGTGGGTGAGAGTCAGCAAAACCTCATTTGCGTCCGAGTTAAACAGCTGCTCACATTCCTTAGCATCCAGTGTCAGCGATTCCATCTCGCCCGGAGCTGCAAATCGCTTTGCTATGGACTTTATTGTGCTTCCGCCTATTTTTATTTCAAACTTGATATTCTGATAATTATTATCCACACGGAAGAAGAATTTCATCTCACTCGGAATTTGTTCGGTTCTTGCAAGGTTTTGCGGCACCACATATCGAATACCGTTAACTGCACGGCAGGTTATTTTCTCCTCGCCGCCCTGGAACCCACCGCACTTAATATATTCTGCAGCAGATTTGCCTGCTGTATACGCCTCACGCGTAACAAAGTCAACAAGGTCGTGTACATGCAGAGCATTTCCGCAAGCGAAAATTCCGCTGACACTTGTTTCGTTAAACTGATTGACAACAGCACCGCCGGTTATTGGGTCAAGCTTAATGCCCGCCGATTTTGCAAGCTCATTTTCGGGAATCAATCCGACAGAGAGAAGCAGCGTATCACACTCAACATATTCCTCTGTTCCTGCGATGGGTCGGCGCTTTTCGTCAACCTTGCTTATCACAACTCCCTCAACCCGGTCACGGCCTCGAATCTCGGTCACGGTATGCGACAAATAAAGCGGAATGTCAAAATCATCAAGGCATTGTGCTATGTTTCTCGCAAGTCCGCCCGAATACGGCATGAGCTCACAAACACGCAAAACCTTCGCTCCCTCAAGAGTCATTCTGCGAGCCATAATAAGTCCAATGTCGCCCGAGCCCAGGATAACGACCTTTTTACCGGGCATATAGCCCTCGATATTAACAAACCTTTGAGCTGTTCCTGCTGAATAAATGCCGGCAGGTCTTGTTCCGGGAATATTAAGCGCACCGCGCGTACGTTCGCGGCAGCCTGTGCAAAGTATAATCGCACCTGCTCTCATGCGTACAAAGCCCATAGACGGCGAAACGAATGTAACCACTCTGTCATCGCTAACAGAGAGAACCATGCTGTTTGTAACATACTCGATTCCCAAAGCCTTGACTTCATCTATAAACCGTCCCGAATACTCCGGCCCCGTAAGTTCCTCACCAAATGTATGCAGTCCGAAGCCCGCGTGAATACATTGGTTTAAAATTCCACCAAGCTCGCTGTCGCGCTCGATTATCAAAATATCCTCGGAGGCAATTCCCCTCCTGCATGCTTCAATCGCCGCGGCAAGGCCTGCCGGACCGCCGCCGATTATCACAAGCTTTTTCTGAATTTCCATATTCAAAGCTTTTCCCTCCGATTATTTTGTCTTGCCCGTCAGAAGCTCGCTTCCGCTGCCGCGTTTTGTTATCGTATCGAGCGGAACATTAAGCTCCTTTGCAATCAATTCGGCAACCCTCGGTGAGCAGAAGCCGCCTTGACAGCGTCCCATTCCCGAGCGAGTCCGTATTTTGACCATGTCGATAGTTTTGGCTCCGATAGGACGGTGAATTGCCGCCAAAATATCCCCCTCGGTAACCATCTCACAGCGACATACAATTTTTCCGTACGCAGGCTCTGCCTTACAAAGCTCTGCTTTTTCTGTGTCGGTAAGCTCACGGAACGGCTTTTGCATATGCCCGTTTTCCGTTCGGTAAGGATTGTAATCCTCACGGTTTACAAGCTCAAGCCCCATCGTTCTTAGCTTTTCTACTGCGTAGTCAGCTACCGCAGGCGATGAAGCAAGTCCCGGCGACTCTATGCCGACAAGATTCAAAAATCCCTCTGCCGACTTCGCGGGCTCAATATGAAAATCGTGGGTGCTCGGAGTGGGTCTGACTCCTGCAAACGATGTTATTACTGCGCGTAGATTAGCATTCGGCACAAGCCTTTTTGCACCTGTTGATATTTCCTCAAGTCCCATTGCTGTAGTTGATGTGTCGCCTTTCTCCAAAACCTCATGCGCGTTTGGTCCGACTAACAAATTACCGTCAACGGTTGGTGTAACAAGCACGCCCTTTCCGACCTTGCTCGGAACCATGAAAAGGGTTGCAGAAACAGTCTTTCCCTCGGATTTATCAAGGATCAGATATTCTCCTCGGCGAGGGATGATATTTATTTGAAAATCAGGGTCAACCATTCGCGCGATCTCATCAGAATGAACGCCTGCACAGTTAGCGACAAAACGCGATTTAATCTCACAGTCGCCTGAGCAAATCGAGAAGATTCCGTCAGATGCCTCGATTTTATCTACTCTGAAATCAAAGAAAAACTCCGTTCCGTTTATTGCGGCATTTTCCGCCGCCGCTATCGTCAGCTCATACGGGCATATTATTCCCGCACTCGGAGCATACAGCGCGGCAGTAGCCTCGCTCGAAATATCAGGCTCAAGCTCTTTAAGCCTCTGCTTGTCGATTATTTCGAGATTCGGAACTCCGTTAGTCCTTCCTCGTTCGAGGAGCGTCTGAAGCGTTTCTTCATCCTCCTCGCCGTATGCAACGACAAGCGAGGTGTTATTTTTGTACGGAACATCAAGCTGATGTGCAAGCTCTGCCATTTGCGCACAGCCCTTAACGTTCAGCTTGGCCTTCAGCGTTCCGGGCTCAGCGTCAAAGCCTGCATGAACTATCGCAGAGTTTGCTCGGGAAGCTCCACTTGCTACATCACATCCCGCTTCAACGACCGCACAGTCGAGCTTGTATTTTGCAAGCTTATGTGCAAGCACAGAGCCTGTTACGCCCGCTCCGATTATAACTATATCATAAATTTTATTCATATTTTTCCCTCCAGATAAGCTATCGCTTGTGTCTGTAGTAATTATACGCGCATCATTTATTATTTAACGCTTAATTATTATAACTCCAACTTTTTAAATTGTCAATACGCTTCGCTCATTATCGGCGTTAATGCAAATGCCAAGTCCAATCTATGTGCATCCACTTTTGTTTTTGGGAACATTTTAGTATTATTTTCGTCTAACTACTAAAACCGAATGGAGAATATCAATGAAAAAGCGTTTAGCATTTGTGTTTGTAATTATTTGTTTATTAGGCTTGATCAGCTGCAATAACACAGCAGGCAATGGTGAGCAACCGTCAGGCGAGGATAAGACTGATTTGTCAAGCAGCGGCAATCCCGATAAAAATGAAATCGGTGTTACTATGACAGCGAAGGATGTAACAAAAACCGGATTGACGTTAGTTGTAACGCAATCGGGCTACACTCCAACCGGCGAGCTTATGACCGGCAGCTTTTATGCTATAGAAAAATTGGTTGATGGTGTTTGGCTCGCAGAAGAAACCACGATTCCATCAGAGGATTTGGCATGGACTACCGAAGCATACCTCATAGCAACCAACGGTTCAACAGAACTTAATGTTGACTGGTCCTTTTTGTATGGGGAATTGGATGGAGGAAGCTATAGGATCCAGAAAAGCATTATGGATTTCAGAGAAGCAGGCGATTACGATAACACAACTGTTTATGCCGAGTTCAGTATAACAGAATAATTGCGTGGAGTATACCGGCTATACTATGTCAGTCGGCATACTCCCTTTATGTTTATCAAACGCCATCAAAAGGCTTTGAACATGTAAACTATTTATGAAATACTTGAACACATAAGCAGTAATATGCTATAATAATCACAGTAATTTATAGAAATTCAAAATATAAATCATGGGTATGGTGAACAGTATGGACAAAAACTTGAATGCAAACAAACAAAATACGCACGATTTTTCATCTGTGACATTTGCCGATGTAGATGCCGAAAAAGCGTTTGACGCTATAGGCAAGCTGACTTCATCGATCGAAACTGTCATTGTCGGAAAGCATTATGAGGTGCTATTACTTATCACCGCATTGATTGCAGGAGGACATGTACTTATTGAGGATGTTCCCGGCGTCGGAAAGACGACGCTTGCATCGACCCTTGCAAAAGCCGCTGGACTCGATTTCCGCCGTGCGCAGTTCACACCTGATATTACCGCCTCGGATATTACGGGCTTCAATATTTATAATCGAAGCAATGAGTCCTTTGAGTTCACTCCCGGTCTTGTTATGACGAACGTTCTGCTTGCAGATGAGATAAACCGCGCCTCACCGAAAACTCAATCCGCGCTTCTTGAAGCTATGGAAGAGGGGAAGGTGACTGTTGATGGCAAGACCTACGACATTCCGGAGCCTTTTATTGTTATCGCCACACAAAATCCATCGGGCTTTGTTGGCACTTACCCACTACCCGAAGCACAGCTTGACCGCTTCAGCCTAAAGCTTACGATGGGTTATCCAACGCTTGAAGAAGAAATAAGCATTGTTGAAAATCGCCGCGAGCGCGACCCTCTGAAAAGCATTAAGCCTGCTGTCAGCTCACAGCTGATTAACTTTTTAAGAGCACTTGTGTCGGATGTACGCATAGACTCAGAGCTTTACCGTTATCTCGTAACTCTTGTTGCGGCAACGCGTTCACATAGTGCAGTGTCGCTCGGAGCAAGCCCTCGTGCATCTCTCGCACTCAAAAGGCTCTGCCAGGCGTATGCCTTCATGCATAGGCGTGATTATGTTTTACCATCCGATATTTCGGACATTTTCCGCGTTGCGGTTGCTCACCGCCTTGTTCTGAAGCAGGACGCAAAGCTAAAGCAGATTACCTGCGATACGGTTATTGATGAAATTCTTCGTCAGACACCCGTTCCATATAAGGGTAAACGATAAGATGCGCGCTCCTACTATAAAGCTTAAGGGATATTCCATAGCCGTATCGTCACAATTCTTCATTTGGCTGATACTTATTTTTGCCACACTTTTATTCGCTCAATCACTCAAGCTTCCGGTTTCGAATATGCTTTTCAGATTTACGCTTGTAATGCCAATCGGTGCACTCATTCAGCCTGTCCTCGCCGCAATTTTTATTCGGACCTCTGTAAACTTAGAAAAGGTGACAGTTGAAAAGCATACGCCGATTGAATTAAAAGCAATAATCTCAAGCAGCTGTATTTTGCCTTTCCCATTTATCGAAGCCGAGCTTTATATTCCCGATGAGCGCGGCATAAGCTGCACATCAAAGAGCTTTATTCTCTCGTTGCCGCCGCTTGGCGCATATTCCATCAATCGGAGCGTTGAATTCAGCTTTCGAGGCGAATACTGTGTCGGTATCAAGTCAATATCCGTATGCGATTTTTTTCGCACGGTTAAGATCACGATTCCATGCGAAAGATACGAGAATATTTTTGTGCTTCCGCGCAGATTCGAATTGGCTCCGCGCCAAACCACCCAAGACAGCATGCTCGAAAGAGAGCATGTCATTCGAGCAAAGGGTTCTGATAACACAGAGCTGTCGGATATCCGCGACTACATAAACGGTGACAGCCTAAAGAGAATCCATTGGAAGCTCTCACTAAAAACCGATGAGCTTTTCGTAAAGGAATATTCGCAAAACAACGGAAGCTCTGTGTGCATTCTCTGCGACCTCGAGCCCCACTATGCCAACCTCGGTGAAAAGGAACCGATAGCTGCTCCGCTTCCCGAATACGCGCAAATTATTGATATGTTAAACACCGACCTTGTTGTCGAAACCTGCATCGCTTGTACTCTGCGAGAGCTGAATTCCGGCAATGATGTTACACTAATGTGGATCTCAGACGGGAAGCCCCATAAATCTGAGCTCCATTCGATAAAAGACTTTGACAATGTTTACCGTCATTTTGCGACCGCGCCGCTTGACAAAGCAGAAAAGCATTTGACCTCGCTGCTGCTCGCCAAACCGGAGGGTAACAGCTCGTCTTTGATTCTCGTTACGGCATATATCGACGAAGAAACGGCTTCGGAATATTCATCTGTTGCCGCAATGTACCATGAGCTCGGAACAAAAGCACCCGAAATGCTTTACTGCGCCGATGAGAGCCTGTTTGTCGAGGACGAAGAATCAAAAAAACGCCTGAATGACTGCCTTTATGAGCTCGAACGCGCAGGCATTTCGGTCATCAAAGCAGAACGCAATACGAATTTAAATTAATGAGGTTACAGCCTTGAGTAAAGTAAAAACAGAAGCTGAGTTGATTTTACCCTCTCGTCAAATAGGATATTCAAATTCATGCGCGTACGGATATATCTCCCGTGCTGCTCTTGTTTTTATGTGCATATTCGGGGTGTCGGTGTTTCTTTGCGATTCCCTTTCGCTTGAAATATCGAAATCAGCTCAGTTTGCAGTATGCCTCGGATTCTGTGTTTTTTATGCCGTTCTTGGCATTTCAAAAAAATTTTTCCTTGGTGGAATGGCTCTCGGTATAGGTGCTATAGCTGTTTGGTTTCTCTCGGCAGGCAGTATCTCTCGCCGAATGTCCACTTTATACTACGCATGCGCGGCAATATACAACGCATGGTTTCGTCGCCTTGATGAGCTTGGTCAAAATGGCGCGCTTAATAATGTAATCAGCTTCAACAATGTAGTGAGGACGCTCAGGCTAAGTGAAGAAACCTGCGCATTTATTGCTTATTTCATTATTATTGCGTTATTTGCGGCTTTATGCTCGCTCTGCATACTCCGCCGTGCGCGTGTTTTGCCGATATTATTTGTCGGCACTGCCATTTCTACACTCATTATGTATTTCGGACTTTGCCGCGACAATTTTGGCTTTTCGGTAATGATTGCTTCAATTTGCGGCATCACCGCCCTTTCCTACTATGACAGCGTTTATTCAAGCAAAAAGCATTTAAAGAAGGAGCTTGGCTGGGTCAGCCGCTCAAAAGATAGCCGTCGAGAACTCAAAGATACCATACGAGCGAACTCCTCGCTCGGCGGATATTGCGGTATTGCGTCGGCTCTCATAGCCTTAGTGCTTCTTTTGATTCCATGTCGCGTAGACAGCGAAATGCGTGATATTCAGTCAATCTCACATCCATTGATGCGCATCGAGAACTATATCGTAGCTGTGGCAAACGGTGACCGCCCCGATGCGGGAGCTCTCATTTTTTCAGGAGCTACAAAGATAGACAGACGCTCGACTTCGGCTGAAAACCGCTATTTTAAAGGCACCCGGCTGTTTGAAATCAAAACGCACATTGACACGCCAATTTACTTAAAGAGCTGGACCGGGCTCGACTATCAGGGAGATTATTGGAATTCCGCATCTCTTGGCAAAATTGCAAGCTATCACAATACCTTCGGGAACGATTTTTCGCCCGAGCAACTGACCTTTGATATCCTTGAAGCGATCGACCCGACCCTTGTATCACTCAAAGAAAAGCAAAATGTCGTATCACACACCGAGCTTGGCTACGTCTCGACGGCTGTGCATATCAAAAAGCTTATGCCGACCGCAAATTTGATTTATATGCCAACTCTTTCTGACCGAAGTGTCGGCATGCTTGAATACGGCACCCGACAGACTATGAAAGCCGACTACAAGAACTATTACGACGGTATTTTCACCGATACATCGTACATGTTCGTAGACGAATATTCAACGGTTACCAATGTGCCGCTTTTGACAAACAAAAGCTTCGGCAACAACCTTCAAGCGTTAATTGAGTATTTTTCTGACCAGATCGATTATATTTCCTTGGTAAATCAAATGATTTCCGACGGGTCAAGCGATGCGGCAATTGAAGACGCCTTGAATCAAGCCGATAGCACACTGCCAAAGTATGAGCTTTCAACCGGATACATCTTCCCGCGCGGAAGCAATCAGCTGTCAATGCGTTATTTTTACGAAATGAACGACACGCAGCGCAGGGCGATTGATAAATTGATTGAAGATAATAGCAACTACCGTAATTATGTATACGACAACTATCTTCGCGGATGCGAGGGCTTTGAGAAATTTAACGAGCTTGCAAATTCAATAATTGCAGATTCAATAGGTGAGGAAGACCTGCTTGACCGTGTCAATAATAGGTTTGCGTTTCGCGACAAAACAGTCATGGCAATTATAAACTATCTCTCCGATAATATGACCTACACCCTGACCCCCAAAGAGCCAACTCCCGACAGAAGATATTACAACGCGGCAGAAACCTTCCTGTTCGATACACACGAGGGATATTGCGTGCAATACGCAACCTCTGCCGTAATGCTGCTTCGCGCGCTCGGCATTCCTGCAAGATATGCCGAGGGATATCTTGTCAGCGAATACTCATATCTTCCTGCAGGCGGCTTTGCGCGATATGTCAGCACGGTAAAGGACGAGAATGCACACGCGTGGATAGAGGTTTATTTTGACAATTACGGTTGGGTTCAGTATGAAGCTACAGCTCCGTATTGCGATGCAATGTATGTTTCATCCTTTAGCCCGAGCACACGCCCCTCAACCTCGTATGACACCGGAGAAATCGAGGATACATTGGACCTCACGCCCGTTTCTCCTGTTGATAAGGATGAGCCACTCCTTAGCACACGCGCTGTTGTTGTCCTCGTGTCGGTTTTACTTGTCTGCGCATTGGTCGTTGTCACGATTATTCTGCTTGGAAAACGTGCAGAAAGACTTGAAAAATACCGTCGCAGCATAATAAGCTCCGCTCTTAGCCGTACGCTTGCCTCGGATGAGCGTAAATCGCTTGCCAAGGAGATTGACGACAGAATCATGAATATCCTGCTGCGCAAAAAGCTCTCGCCGCATAACGGCGAACACTTTGATAGCTTCGCGCTTCGAGTGGACGAGGAACTCGGAAAATTTGCCGCTTCTGAATTTACTGCGGTTAGCAAGGCGATGCTTGTCTGCGAGTTTGGCAATGAGCTATCGCAGGCTCAGCTTGAGCTTATTGCTACATACTATTCAGACCTTGTAGAATACACCCACAGAAGTGCGAATGTTGTCCAAAAGCTCCTTTATCGGTATTTTACCGTTCTTTAGATACTATTATTTTTGGCTTGATTAATAGGTTCTTTTGTGGTATAATTAGTTTATCATCATAGAATTTGAAAGTGAAAATAAATGGATAGTAATTTTCTTAACAGTTTAAGCGGTGCTACGCTTGCATATCTCGGAGATGCCGTTCTTGAGGTGCTTGTTCGCCGTTATTTGATAGGGCTCGGCATAGCAGACGGCGGCTCTCTGAGCAAGCTTGCGCTGAATTTTGTTCGCGCTACTGCGCAAAGTGCGGGAATGGATAAGCTTATGCCGTATCTTACCGAGGAAGAAGAATATATTTTCAAGCGCGGCCGCAATGCGCATGGAATTTCCATTCCCAAAAGTGCATCCGCGGTTGAATACCGCCGTGCGACAGGAATGGAAGCACTTTTTGGCTACCTCGACCTTTGCGGAAAATCCGAAAGAGCAGAGGAGCTGTTTCACATCGCCTACGCCGATGTGATAGAACAGTTTGATTCCACTTACAAAAAACACAGTATAGGAGTTTCCTGATGATTAAGGTAATGTCTATATTCGGCACCAGACCCGAAGCCATAAAAATGTGCCCTCTCGTAAAAGCGCTCGAAGCCGCAGAAGGCATTGAAAGCATTGTATGTGTTACTGCACAGCATCGCGAGATGCTTGACAGCGCGCTCGAATACTTTGAAGTAAAAGCCGATTTTGACTTGAATATTATGAAGCAGAGTCAAACTCTCTCAAGCATCACAACCGGAGTTATTCTCGGGCTTGAATCGGTGTTTGCTCAAAACAAGCCCGATCTGGTGCTTGTTCACGGTGATACGACAACAAGCTTTGCGGCAGCCCTTGCCGCATTTTATGCGAAAATTCCCGTGGGTCATGTTGAAGCAGGTCTTCGCACATATGACCGATATTCGCCGTATCCGGAAGAAATCAACCGCAATCTTACGAGCAAGCTGACGACGCTTCACTTCGCGCCGACAGAGCTCAATCGCAAAAATCTCGAGCTTGAAAACATTTGCGAAAATGTCTATGTTACGGGAAATACCGTGCTTGATGCTTTTAAATATACAGTAAAGCCCGATTATGTATTCGCAGATGAGAAGCTTCGTGCGCTCGATTACGAAAATGAGAAGATCATTACCGTTACAGCACACAGACGCGAAAATCAAAACGGCGGAATAGAAAACATTTGCCGAGCAATATTGGCACTTTCAGAAGCACATCCTGAGCTGAGGTTCGTCTATCCGGTTCATCTCAGCCCCGCGGTTCGAGGTACGGTTTATCCCCTGCTTGACAATCATCCCCGCATAACGCTTATCGACCCCGTAGATGTTGCGGATATGCACAACCTGATGTCTAAATCCTTGTTCATCATGTCGGATTCGGGTGGAATTCAAGAAGAAGCCCCCTCGCTTCATAAGCCCGTGCTTGTACTGCGCACCGAAACCGAGCGTCCCGAAGCTGTAGAAGCAGGAACTGTTAAGGTTATCGGCACAGATACCGATCGTATAATAAAGGAAGCCGAGCTTCTTCTAAGCGATAAATCAGAATACGACCGCATGGCGACGGCAAAAAATCCATATGGTGACGGCAACGCTTCGCTATACATAATTGACGCTATAAAGAAATATTTTAAACAAAATTGCCAAATTTAACAAAACAAATTTTCTCATATGGTAGAAATTTACGGTTGACTTTACTTCGTTTTAGTGCTATACTGAAATAAAGTCAAAGAATTAAGAGGTTTAGATTATGTTCGCTCGTCTTAATACAGCAAAATATTATTACTATTACTTTATTTTCAGATAAAAAGTAATAGTGATTTGTGTTGCGAAAACGAGCTGATACCGAAGATATTCGTACTCCGCAGTGTTAATCACTACGGAGTATTATTTTTACTTTTAAGGAGAATAAAAATGGTAGTTGTAATTAAAAATCATGCAAACGGTGAAAGACTTAATACACTCATAGAATTTCTAAAAGCGAACAATCTTGATGTTCATGTCAGCCAAGGTGAATATCAGACCATTCTCGGTTTGATCGGCGACACAAGCAAGATAGACATTGACACAATTTCAGGACTTGACATAGTCGAGTCAGTTAAGCGCATCAGCGAGCCATACAAAAATGCAAACAGAAAGTTCCACCCGGACGATACAGTTGTAACAATTCCGTCTGCAAACGGCGATGTTAAAATTGGAGAGGGCTTTGTTTTCATGGCAGGTCCATGTTCAATTGAAAGCGAGGAACAGATTACAGAAGTAGCTCATGCCGTTAAAAAATCCGGTGCAAACATCCTTCGCGGCGGCGCGTTCAAGCCTCGCACTTCTCCTTACGCCTTCCAAGGACTTCGTGCGGATGGAATCGAGCTTCTTCTCAAAGCTAAAGCGGCAACAGGGCTGCCTATTGTTTCTGAGATTATGAATACAGCGCACCTTGAGCTCTTTAACGATGTTGATATAATTCAAGTCGGTGCAAGAAACATGCAAAACTTTGAGCTTTTAAGAGAGCTCGGCCACTCCAAGAAGCCCATTCTCCTGAAGCGCGGTCTTGCCAACACAATAGAGGAGCTTCTTATGAGTGCAGAATATATTATGGCAGGCGGAAACAATAATGTTATTTTCTGCGAGCGCGGAATTCGCACCTTTGAAACTCGCACAAGAAATACGCTCGATATATCCGCAGTTCCCGTCCTTCACGAGCTTTCGCACCTGCCGGTTATTGTTGACCCGAGCCACGCATGCGGTTCGGCAAAGCTTGTTCGCCCGATGGCGATGGCAGCCGCTGCATGTGGTGCAGACGGCGTTATGATTGAGGTCCACAATGACCCCGCGCGTGCACTTTGTGATGGTCCACAATCACTCACTCCCGAGCAGTTCGATGAAACCGTAAAGAAGGTTAAGCGTGTTTACGCTTCTACAATTGATGACTAAGCATTGGAAAAACGCCGGATGAACTCATCCGGCGTTTTTCAGTATATCCTTATTTATTCGTCATTCTCCTTGAGAGCCTTTTCCTGCATCTCCTGCATTTCGGGAATTGCGGAGAGCATAGGCTTAACGTCCGAGCCCTTTTTGCTCAGCTTGCGCTGAGTGTAGTTTCTTGTTATCTTTATTACAAGACCTGCACAGCAAATTACGCCAATAAGGTTGGGAACCATCATAAGACCGTTAAAGGTATCTGAAATATCCCATGCAAGAGATGACGTAAGGAGCGCACCGCAGAGAATTGTAACAAGGTGAATCACCTTGTACGCCTTAACAGACTTAATACCAAAGAGGTATTCCCAAGCCTTTGTACCGTAGTGATCCCAGCCGAGAACTGTTGTGAACGCGAACAGAAGAATTGCAACAGCGATAAACTGTTCGCCAAGCAATCCGAATTTACTTCCAAACGCTTGAGCTACGAGGGTAGCATCATTAACGCCTGCAAGTGCACCCGCAGTTTCAAAGTCGAGATTTGAGGAGGTAAGTACAACAAGTGCTGTAATGGTGCAAACAATGATTGTATCTGCAAATACTTCAAAGATGCCCCAAAGACCCTGACGAACAGGCTCAACAACATTCGAGTTGCTGTGTACCATAACGGAAGAACCAAGACCTGCCTCATTTGAGAACACGCCGCGCTTGCAGCCTGTTGTTACAACGACGCTGACTACCGAACCGGCTGCACCGCCTATAGCGGCAGGGATTGTAAACGCGTACTTAAAGATAGCTGCAAAAGCCGCTCCGACATTAGCGAAATTAATAGCAATAAGAACAATGGAGCCTGTAATAAACAAAACTACCATAATCGGAACAACCTTTTCCGCAAAGCTTGCGATTCTTTTCAAACCGCCAAGGATGATAAGAGCCGCAACAACCACAAGAATTATGCCGAGAATGAGATGATAAAGGGTAACGCCTTCATAGAGCACAACCGATGTAAGCGGCTTGATTTCGAATGCGGAAACCACGTTAACAACGATTTTGTTAATCTGTCCCATTGCACCGATACCAAACGATGCCAAAATAGCAAACAAGCAGAACAGAATAGCAAGCGGCTTGCCGAAATACTTGCCGTATTTCATTTTCCCTAGGCCTTCTTCAAGATAATACATCGGGCCACCTGACCATTCACCGTTGGCATTTTTTCTTCTATAGTAGATACCGAGCACGTTCTCCGAATAGTTAGTCATCATTCCGAGGAATGCAGCAACCCACATCCAAAAGACTGCACCGGGACCACCTGTGACGATAGCCGTTGCAACACCGGCGATATTTCCAACACCTATTGTTGCGGAAAGTGCTGTACAAAGTGCTTGGAACTGAGAAATCGATTTGTCCTTTACATGTCCTGACACTTCCTTGTGGAAGATCTTTCCGATGGTTTGACTAAACCAATGCCCAATGTGGGTAATCTGGAAAAATCCCGTCAAAACTGTCATGAGCAAACCTACGAACAACAAAAGGTAAACACCGTTGCCCCATACGAAGCTGTTGATCGCATCGTTGAAATTTTGCAACCACTGCATAGTAAAAAATCCTTTCAAAAATAAAATTTGAGAAAACAAAAAAACAGGTCAAGAAAACTCGACCCGAAAAAGCACAAAAATACGAATAGACTTAAAGATATAATCTCTGTCCTTTTGCCTGAGAGCATTAACACCTTCGGCACTCATATCTGAGCTTCTCCAGAGCGTTGTCCACAAACGGTAGTTTTTAACCTGAGAGCGTTACTCCTTCGGCAAGTGTTACACTTTTTCCCGAATGCTTCATCCAACGATACTATTATACATCAAAGAATTGCAAATTTCAAGAGTTATTTACATATTTCTCGTTAAATTTTTATCTTTTTCTCAAAAAGCATCGTCTGACATTCCCAAATGGTGTATTTTACTCTGCTTTTTATGTGAATCTGTAAATCTCATTTCAAAAATACACATTTTAAGACTTCAAAAAAAAATCATGACCACCGGCAAAGCCGGTGGTTTGCTCCGCCCTATAAGGGCGTGGTACTGGCATAGGGCTGAACGCCCACTGAAAGATCTGCCAACCGCAAGCGGACTCAAGCTACCGCTAAAGCGGTTGGCTTATTTTTTGC
>JAZNMQ010000070.1:0-71254 GCA_045579745.1 Candidatus Flemingiibacterium sp.
ACTATAGCCTTTATTGTAAAATTCCCGTAGACAACAGCGTTCTTCTATGGTAAAATGATGGTAGCTCATATAAATCCTCCTTGGTTTATTTGTTTTGTGGTTATTACAATTATACCATGGATTTATATGGGCTTCAATTTTTTTATTTACTGTTGCACTTGATAGTATAACTCACCATTACAATAATGTTTCATAAAGTAAAGAGTATATATAATTCAATAAAGCTTGATTTATTTGATTGTTTTACATATTTCTTATTTTTATTTTTTACGCACAGATTAACATACTCGGTGGTAACAGTAAGCACTACAATATTAAAAAATAATTTAAATATGAATTTGGCTATGCGTTATATTGTGATATATGGTCTTTATACAATTGTGCCACATTTGTTTTTCTTAATTATCGCATATCGTGTTGCTGAAAAACAGTATAAGCCAAGTGACGATCATTATTTATGGTTGAAAACAGGATTATTCTACACTCTTCCCGGAGAGCTCATAAGATTATGTGTCTGTGCTACTACTGTAAATACGGGATTGGATCTACCATGGAAATTTGGTATGTCATTTGCAACGATATGTCACCTTGCATTTACAGATACATATGGTAATTTGAGCGGACGGTCATATGAAGTTTCAACCATGGATGGTATGAACGAGATTGAATATTTAGCGGCAGATTATCTTGCATATATAACGTGTCACATTATTTACCTTATTCTTTACTTGACTGTTACAATGTCGATTTATTATTTCATGTGGAAAAAAGTGAAAAAAGAACGTGAACTCATGCATGACATTTCGCATAAAGCTGGGTGAAAATTAAAAAATTAAATCATAGATTTCGAATGGGATGTAAATCGGAGCTGTCACCCACATAGGTGACAGCTCCGTCTTTGTTTCCACTCTTGTTTGCAAGCTCACGCATCGCTTCGATAAAAAGATTCAGGAGTAACAACGCTATGATCTATTGATACGACGAACTATTCCTTACGGCGTTTTGCTGAGTAAGAAATATCGCGCGGAAATCGGAAATAAAATAACAAAGAACAAAATACCTCTTGATTTTTTTAGTCAAATATAGTATAATGGTAACGTGACATCTGATAATTTTATTTAAAACTTCCAAAACGCACGATTTTCTTAAAAACTTCCAAAATACACGAAAGGAAATGACAATGGAAAAAGAACTTCAATTGGACAAACATAGCAAGCGACCGTTTGGCATTCGCGACTGTCTTGCCTATGCTGCAGGTGACCTTGGCTGCAACATGAGCTTTGCGCTCAAAAGCACCATGTCCATCTTCTGGACGCAATTCATGGGAATGGATCTCTGGTATGCGCTCCTGCTCATCGTTGTGCAGGTGTGGGATGCAATCAACGATCCGCTGATCGGCTCCATCGTGGACGCCGACAAGCACAAGTATAAGAGAAATAAATTTCTCGCTTACATTTTTGCAGGCTCGATCGGCCTTGTTGTGGGCGGTGCCTGCTGCTTCCTTCCTTTCCCGAACGCACCCGTTTGGGCTAAGGCAATTATTTTCATAGCAGGATATGTCGTATGGGACGCGTTCTACACGGTAGCAAACGTGCCTTACGGCTCGTTGCTCGGCCTGATTTCCAAAGATGTCAAGGATAGAGCTTCTCTCTCCGCTTGGCGCTCCGTCGGTTCGATCTTCGGCAATATGCTGCCGATGGTCATTCTTCCGTTTATCATTTACGACGAGAACGATAACCTCATCGGTGAAAGAGTGTTCATTGCCGCACTTATCATGGGTGTGCTCGGTTTCATATGCTTCCAGTTTATGATCCGCAACACGGAAATACGCGAAGAGGAACAGCTCGCTGTCAGCGAAGACGCTCCGAAATTCAACGTATTCAACGCATTCGGCAACTTCATCAAAAATCGTCCCGCTGTCGGTGCAACACTCGCAGCCATGGGAATGTTTATCGGTATGCAGGGCGCTGCTACCGCTGTTACCGTTATCTTCCAGTCTTACTACAACAACGTACAGATCTCCGGCCTGGTACAGCTCTTTGCGATGATTCCGATCGTCTGCTTTACACCCCTTGCGCGTAAGATGGTATCCAAATACGGCAAAAAAGAGCTTGCTACATTCGGTTCTGTTTGCTCAGTCATCTCTGCGCTCGGACTCTTCGTTGTCACACCTGACAACACAGGGCTTGATCTGATCCTCTATATCCTCTTCCAGCTTATCTATTCGCTCGGACTCGGCATATATTCGACCGTTTCTTGGGCTATGATGGGCGATGCTATTGACTATAATGAATGGAAGACCTGCAAACGCGAGGAAGGCACTGTATATTCGCTTCACTCCTTCTTCCGTAAGATCGCGCAGGGCGTCGGTCCTGCACTGATCCTCGTTATCATGGTAGCGCTCGGATACGTCGGCGAAAACGAAGGCAATCAGGTTTGGGAAGTCGCTGTTAAGATGCGTTATCTCGTCGCCGCAACATATCTTTTCTCCGCGCTCCTCCAGTTCATCGGTCTTTCCTTGATATACAATCTGGACAAGAAGACCCTTGAAACCATGAACAAAGAATTGGGACGCGACACAGAGTCGGGCGACGTACTCGATAACACCGCTGCCGAAAACAACGACAATATCGTTTGAGGAAACCTTGAGGTGTCTGGCGCTCTCTGTCGGACACCTTTTCCTGTTTTGCAAATCAAAATTATATATTTTTACAAAAGGAGAATACTGTGAGAAACATTATCAACCTGAATCAAAGCTGGCTGTTTGTAAAGGATACAGCCGATATTCTCTGCCGCGACGGTGAGGAAGTCAATCTCCCCCATTCCTGGAACGCTGTTGACGGACAGGATGGCGGAAACGATTATTTTCGCGGTTCCTGCCTCTATATAAAGATCCTGAAAAAGTCAGAGCTCCCCACAGCCGATATGTATTATCTCGAAATCCGCGGCGCTAATTCCTCTGCGGATGTGTACGTGGGCACTCAAAAATTAGCACACCATGACGGCGGCTACTCCACCTGGCGCGTAAACCTTACAGACGCACTTGCAGACGAAACGGAGCTCGCCATCGTCGTGGATAACTCCCCTAGTGACACCGTATATCCTCAGATGGCGGATTTTACCTTCTATGGCGGTCTGTACCGCGACATCAACCTGATCTGCGTGAATAAAACGCATTTTGATCTTGACTATTACGGCGGCCCCGGACTGAAGATTACACCGACGGTAGAGGGGGGCGACGCAAAGGTCGAAGCTGAAGTATTTACCACTCCGCTTTCTGAAAATCAGAAGCTCGTTTATACACTCTACGACAAGGACGAAAACGAGCTGCAGAAAATCGAGTCAGCGGACAGCCTTGTGACGTTCGAGATCAAGGATGTTCATCTGTGGCACGGCCGTCGTGACCCGTATCTTTATTGCTTGGAAGTCGAAATCGTCGAAGACGGCGAGGTCGTTGATAATGTTTGCAGTCGTTTTGGCTGCCGCAGCTTTAAAATTGATCCAGACAACGGATTTATCCTCAACGGCGAGGAGTATCCGCTTCGCGGCGTATCGCGCCATCAGGACAGATGGGGCGTTGGTAACGCATTGCTGCCCGAGCACCACAGAGAAGATATTGATCTGATTATGGAAGTCGGTGCTACTACTATTCGTTTGGCACATTATCAGCACGACCAGTATTTTTATGATCTCTGCGACGAAAAAGGCCTTGTAATCTGGGCGGAAATTCCCTATATTTCCAAGCACATGCCCGGCGGACGAGAAAATACGATCTCTCAGATGAAGGAATTGGTCACGCAGAACTATAATCACCCATCCATTGTGGTTTGGGGCCTTTCAAATGAAATTTCCATCGGCGGCTCTGATGACGATCTCCTGGAGAATCACCGTATTCTCAACGATCTTGTTCACGAGATGGATAAGACACGTCTTACCACTATTGCGGCCGTATCGATGTGCAAGATGGATGATCCGTATCTGCAGATTCCGGATGTTGTATCCTATAACCACTATTTTGGATGGTACGGCGGCGATACTACTATGAACGGTCCGTGGTTTGATAAGTTCCACGCAACACATCCAAGCATTCCAATTGGATGCTCAGAGTATGGCTGCGAGGCGCTGAATTGGCATACAAGCGAGCCCAAGCAGGGCGACTACACAGAAGAATATCAGGCGTACTACCATGAGGAATTGATAAAGCAGTTCTTTACCCGCAAATTCATCTGGGCGACTCATGTGTGGAATATGTTTGATTTCGGTGCTGATGCACGAGCTGAGGGCGGCGAGAATGGACAGAATCACAAGGGCCTTGTGACGATAGACCGAAAGTACAAGAAGGATGCTTTCTACGCATACAAGGCATGGCTCTCCGATGAGCCCTTCGTACATCTCTGCGGTAAGCGATATATTGACCGCGTTGAGGATGTAACCAAGGTTACGGTGTATTCGAATCTTCCCGAGGTGGAGCTGTTTGTCAATGGCGAAAGCATCGGCAAGAAAACGGCAGATGATCATTTCTTCTACTTTGAGGTTAAGAATGAGGGCGAGAGCACGATCGTTGCCAAAGCGGGAGAATTTACCGATGAGGGCAAGATCCGCAAGGTTGACCAAATGAATATGGACTATGTTCTCGTTGAAAAGGGTGCGGTTCTCAACTGGTTTGATATTGATGCGCCCGAGGGCAGATTCTCGCTGAACGACAAGATTTCCGACATAATGTCCTGCATGAGAGGTAAGATCTGGTTTGCCGGTGTTGGCCTTAAACTCAAAAAGAAAATGGATGCAAACAAGAAGGATAAAAAGGACGGCAAGAAGTCCGGTGGATTTGATGTTGATCTCAAGGGTGCCGGTTCGGGCGGACTCATGGATATGCTCGGTGGATTCAGCGTTCTTCGTCTTTCCTCTATGATGGGGATGATTAACATTTCCTTCACCAAGGAAGAGCTTCTTAAGATGAATAAACAGCTCAATAGAATCAAAAAGCCTACAAAAAAGAATTGAACAGTTTCAGTAAATTTGCTTAAGTCAAAAACGGAGCTGTCACCATATCGGTGACAGCTCCGTTGCTGTTTATTAATATCGTTTGAGTTTATCCGCAGATCACATATTATGATATGTTCAGACAAAACTCAATGTGACAGAGGTATACGTTTGAAATATTTTGGCTTGTCTGACGGACCAACATCAGATTTCGTCGATTTTTATTAGATTCGTGTTGCCGGAGTGCCCTGTGGTATCACCACCCGTGATGACGATTCTGTCTTTCTTAGCCAAGCCAAGCTCTTTACAAGCAATTTTCTTGGCGGTATAGAACAGCACGTCAGTAGAGGTGAATTCTTCGCACATAGCAGGAGTTACGCCCCATGAAAGCGCGAGCTTTCTCCATGTGTTTTCATTAGTAGTTAGACCAATGATTGGGACAGGAGAGCGGAAACGGGATATCATCCTTGCGGTCATTCCCGAAAGCGAACACGCTACGATTGCCTTTGCATCAATATCGATGGACATTCCGCAGGTTGAGTGCGATATAGCATCGGTCATATTGCGGATTTTAAAATCTGCATCGTGAAAACGCTTCTTATAGTTGATATTTCCCTCGGTGGTTTCTGCAATCTTTGCCATGGTTTCAACCGCCTGCACGGGATATTTACCTGCTGCAGTTTCACCTGAAAGCATTATTGCGCTTGTTCCGTCGTAAACAGCGTTTGCAATATCTGAGATCTCGGCTCTCGTAGGACGAGAGTTTGAAATCATTGATTCAAGCATCTCCGTTGCGGTGATCACGCGCTTGCCAAGCAAACGGCATTTGGTAATCAGCTTTTTTTGAATGGCGGGCAGATGCTCAAACGGAATCTCAACGCCCATATCTCCACGGGCGACCATAATTCCGTCGCAATATTGACAGATCTCCTCAATGTTATCAACGCCAGATTGATTTTCAATCTTGGCAATCAGCTCTATATCTTCAGCGCCGATCTCGTGCATATAGCTTCGCACGTCGATAAGATCCTGCTTGCAGGAAACGAATGAACAGGCAATATAGTCTATACCGTTGTCAACGCCAAACTTTATGTCCTTTTTATCCTGTTCGGAGAGGTAGGGCTGTTTCATAACCTTCCCGGGGAAGCTCATACTCTTGCGGTTCGAAAGCTCGCCGCCGCATACAACCTTGCATTCGATATTTGCGCCGTCAATCTTATCAACCAAAAAGGTCAAAAGACCGTTGTTGAGAAGTATTGTATCACCAACCGAAAGCTCTTCGGGAAGCTTTGCATAGCTGACCGAAACACGCTCTCTGCTTCCAATCACCTCATCGGTTGTAAATGTGAAGCGATCACCGTCAGAAAGAAGAATTTTTCCGTCCTCAAAGGTCTTGATACGGTATTCGGGCCCCTTGGTGTCGAGCATAATGGCGATGGGAAGTCCCAATTCCTCACGAACCTCTTTTACGAGATCTATTTTCTTCTGATGATCTGCATGAGTATTGTGAGAAAAGTTTAATCTTGCCACGTTCATGCCTGCTTTGCAGAGACCAACAATAATATCTTTGGTTTCGCTTGCGGGACCAAGTGTGCAAACGATTTTAGTCTTACGCATAATGTTTCTCCATAAAGTAATATCAGATACCGTACATCAGCCACAAATAAACGTACGCCGGAATAATCGCCGCCAAGGTGAACGGAATACCTATTTTAAAGAAATCGGAGTTCTTAACGGTATAACCCTCCTTGCGGAGAATGCCGATACCCGTGATGTTTGCAGATGCTCCGATCGGTGTACAGTTGCCGCCGAGCGTTGCTCCCGAAAGGAGTCCGAAGTACAACACCGTCGGATCAACGTTTAATGCGGAAGCAAGTCCCGCAATGACGGGGATCATGGTAGCAACGTAAGGAATATTATCGATAAACGCTGAGATCAGCACGGATGCCCATACGATAACGGTATAGAGTATAAATATATTGCCTCCTCCCATTTTTGCGAGGAGATTCGCGGCTGCATCAATAACGCCCTGCTCTGAAATTCCGCCGATCATAATGAACAGACCGAGGAGAAGCCCGATCGTCTGTAAGTCAATATCCTTAAGTGGAGCAATGATGGCGGATGCCTTCTTTTTGCGAAGGAAATTATAAACAAGTCCGATAAGAAATAGGCTGCAGCAGATCAGTCCGTTAGTGATATCCGGCTTATTGGGAATGAAGGATGCGCCGATCAACAACAATATTGTGCCAAGCAGCAGGAAGGAGGGAACATAATCTGTTACCTTGGTACGCTCTGCAGCTTTAGGAATCCCCGCTTTTTCTTTTCTGAATAAAAATGCAATAATAAGCGCGGAAAGGATTGCTCCAAACTCCACAACAAAGAACATACCCGGCTTGCCCTTGTACCAGAAGAAATCCGTAAAGCTCATATCAAGAGCCGAGCCCAGCATGATTGCGGTGGTATCTCCAACGAGCGTAGCAGCTCCCTGCAAATTCGAGGATACCGCGATTGCAATGATGAACGGAACGGGATTGGTATTCAGCTTTCTGCAGATCTCAAGTGCCACGGGAGCGATCATGAGCACGGTCGCTACGTTATCCATAAAGGCGGATATGAAACCTGCAAACAAAGCCATTGCAACTGCCGCCAACTGCACATTTGGAACCCTTTCCATAATCAAGTCGGCAAGCAATTCGGGCATTTTACTTTCAATAAACAGCGATACGATGCCCATTGTGCCTGCGATCATCAAAAGAACGTTGAAATCTATTGCCCCAAAGACTCTCGACAGAGGGAGCATTCCGGAAACGATGAAGATAAGTGCTGATGCAAGAGCAATATAAGGTCTGTACTTGCTGAATATCAGCATCAAAACGTACGTTGCCGCAAACAGCGCCAAAGCAGCGTAAATCATAGAGATTGCCTATAACCCTTTCAGTTTTCTTTTTGAGATCCAATAGGATTGATAATACTGTAGCCTACGTTAATAAGATGGTCTGCCACACGCTCAAGCCCTGATACGGCAGAGGAATAATAAGGACTTACATCCATACTGCACTTACCCTCTGCAAGGCGAACAAAGTGGTCGCTTATAAGCTTTTTTTTCATTGCGTCGACTGTGTTTTCCAACGCCGTCAGTTCATGGAGCCTGTCTTTGTTCATATTTTCAAAGGCATCTTTAGCTATATCAAGCATCTGCATAATAGTTTTATGCATTATTTTTATATCGGCTTGGCCTCTCTCGGAAAATTCAATTTTCTTTGCGCGCATTTCTTCGCCAATTTCCCAGAAGTTTTCAGCGTGGTCACCGATACGCTCAAGGTCGTTAAGCACATGGAAATACGAGCCAATCACGCGTTCATCGCTTTGCGATGCACTTGAGGATAGGTTAATTAAGAATTTTGTGAGTGCTCCATTAGTGAAGTCGATAATTGCCTCGTTGTTCCTGAGATGCTCGCCGTTTACCATCAAACCTTTTTCTATGGCAACGAAGGAAAGATTCATATTATCCTCAACTAAGCTGAGCATATAATCCATTTCTTTTTTGACCTGCATCAATGCAATAGGAGGTGTGGACAAAAGTCTGTCGTCGACGTATTTAAGAGAACGCGTTTCTTCGGCTGTCTTTTTATCCTTGATAATAAGGCTGGAATATTTAACGAGGTATTTCGTAAACGGAAGCAAGAGGCAAGTGGTGGAAACGTTGAAAATTACGTGGAATGCCGATACTCGCATTTGCAAGGACATTGGGTCAGATTCGGGGAACATGGAAACAAGAAGATTTACGGCAGGCTCCTTGAAGATCCAGATAAGTGCCGTGAACAGCGCCGTACCGATAACATTGAATGTAAAGTGTATCAATGCAACTCTCTTGGAATTTGCATTTGCACCTACGGAGGCAAGCAATGCAGTCACGCAGGTACCTATGTTTGCACCAAGAATGATGAACAGCGCAAGCTCAAGCGGAAGCACGCCCGTACCAACCATAGTAATAACTACACCGGTTGCCGCGGAAGAACTTTGAATAAGCGCGGTAAAGATAACGCCCACTAAAATAAAGAGAAGCGGAAAATCAATAGTCTTGAATATATTTGCAAACAAATCCTCGACGAGCGGATTTCCGAAAGCCTCCTCGCTGCTCATAACATTAAGTCCAACGAATATCAAACCGAGACCAGAGCAAAGCACGCCTGCAAGCTTAATCTTCTCATTTTTGGAAAAGCCCATCATAACTCCCGCAAAAGCAGCGAGGTACATAAGCATATTGAAGTAGTCGTTTTTGAGTGCGACGAGAACACCTGTAATCGTCGTACCGATATTTGCACCCATAATGATCGGAGTAGCTTGCATAAGCGTCATAACGCCTGCATTAACCAAACCGATAACCATAACCGAGGTAGCCGATGAGCTTTGAATGATCGCAGTGACGCCTGCACCGATGCCAACGCCGGATATACGGTTGTTGCTGATCTTTTCTAGCATTTTTTTCATTCCGCTGCCTGCACTTTTTTCAAGTGCGTCGCTCATAAAGTTCATTCCTACAATGAACACGCCGACACCGGCAAGCAGCCATATCAAGCTTTGAAGCAACTGAATAATTTCATTTCCTGAGGGCATAGTAATAAATCTCCTTCTAAGGTGTACGAATAAAAACCAAATTTAAGCCATTATATAATAATATACCATATATTTATGAATTTTTCAATTGTTTGAACTAAAAAGTCCTCGCTGAAAATTTAGCGAGGACTTTTTGTCGTTTTGTGTAAGTCTCTGAATTTTTGATGGATGTTATAGGGAGATGCCTATTATTTCTTTTCGAAATCGAGTGCGCCGTGTGCGCCGATTTTGCCGAATACGCCGATTCGGTTGTCCTTGTTGCCAACGATATCCGACCATTCCTTGTTTCCTGCATTCCATGCGGGAGAGGTGTCGCGAGGCATTACGTTGTAAACGCCTGCCTTTGTGATATCGTAGCAATCTCCGAGAACGAAGCCCGACTTTCTTGCATTGTCCTTCTTTTCCTCAGACCAATCTTCTGGATAAACAGCGTTCTCGTAGTCGTGTACGACCGGCTTGAGCTCAGTAAATTGGGGGTCAACCTTGTACATGTTGTGCTTGCCGACGGTTGTTCCTCTGTACTCGGTGCCGACATTGCTGTCGTTGTTGTAGTTGTAGAAAATGTTGTTGTCGTATGCGATATCTATATCTCTTGAGCTTGCAGGAGATTCCTTTGTTCTGGAGCGCGAGTATACGATGTTGTTGAACATATTGATGTGGTTTGCGGTGTTCGCAAACATATCGGCATATCCGAGTGCAGGGGTTGCGCTGTTGTAAACAAAGGTGTTGTTAATGATATCAGTATAATCAGACCTGAACGCGTGTGCTCCCGAGCCGCCGTTTTCGTAGGAAAGGTTGTTAGCAACGAGAATCTTGCCTGTGTAGGGAAGTCCCTTGAAGCAGCCGACTGTTGTGTCGATGATGATTCCGTTTCCGTCACTCAGACGCTTTATATGGAGCCAGGGTATGAAGTGTCTGTTGCCTGCTGTGAGGTTGTTGCGGAAAATGATCTTGTAATCCGTTGTATTGTCATCAATATCGATGTTTCCGAGCGTGCCGAAGCCAGAGGTTGCGTAGATGCTCCACCAACCGATATTTAAAGCGGTGCAGTTTTCAATGGTTACATAGTCTGTAAAGCGAGTTCCGATACCGCCGCCGGGCACCTTGTTTGCAGTACAGTTGCGGACAATGATATGATGAGGTACTATTACAGCCGGGCTGTAAATACCGCCGCTTTCTTTGTTGGAACCAATTGTGTGAGCGGAGATAGGCTCAATCGGAAATGCGTTTGTCTGTGTAACGCTGACTTCTCTGCCTACGGATTTGTTGATTCCCTTGAGCTTTTCGTCGTAGAGATTCCATGAGTAGTCATATCCGTAATCATCTGCAAGGCCCTCAAAAGTGAGTCCGTCTATAATTATATAGTACGACTGAAGGATCATGATGTTCCATTCGCCATTCGACATCAGAACGGGATGCTCACCCTCAGCCGCCTTGATGGTGATGTAAGCGTCCGGCAAGCCCGAATTTGTTATGATAAACGGACCGTTGTGTACATAGGTGTCCTTATTCCAGCCGTACGGTTCGCGGCTTTCATGAATTATCATAGTATCGCCCGGACGAAGCTTGTCATGAGCTGCCATGATTGTCTTCATCGCGGTTTCCTCGCTCAGACCGTCGTTATCATCACAGCCTGTATCGCCGTTTACATAGTATGTCTTGAATGTAGGAGTATAGCCGACACGAATTTCGATACGGGTTTTGAACTCTCCGCCTTTGCCGTCCTCGCTCTTGATTATGAAGTTTACGCCGATGGGGTCGAGCGAATTGTTAGAGTTGAGCGCATCTCTCTTAATAAAGTCGGGCTTGACGAAATCCTTGTTCGGGGTAGTGTATGTCCAATCACCGGTTGCCGGGTCAACTGTAACCTTGCCCTCGCATTCGGGAAGCTCTTCCTCGAGAGAATATGTAATAACATCTCCGTCGGGGTCCTCAACGAGAATCTTTCCGCTGATGCTTGAGCCCTGAACGATTGAATAGGTGTAGAATGCGCTGCCGGTCGGTGCGCTGTTGACATGCGCTTTGATATTGGGATTGTTAATGAAGATTCTGCCGAGGTCAGCAACTGCATCGTTGCCCCAAATGCCCCACCATTCGGCTTTGCTCCAGAAGTTCATAGAGCTTCTGTGACCTGCGAATACATCAAATCCAATTTGCGAATAATTGTCGCGCTGAACGAAGCCGTCCTTGAGTGCTGTAAGTCTTTCCCAAGGCATAGCGAACAAAAGGAAGTATCCGTCGTCAAGCTTTATTTGCTTAACGGTTACCCCTGCCTCATCCTGCGAAATGTAGGAGGTATGATGGTCGGAGGTTGCGCACCAGAATACGGTTTTCTTTGTGGTCGGGAACCAGTTGAATATATAATCAAACTCGTTCTTAGGACCCTTTGCGGTATTGTCGCCGTCAAGGATAAACTGAACGAGAGGAGGTGCGTCCTCGCCCTTGTCATCTTTGAGAACAGTATCAAACGATTTTAGCGGATCCTCAACCTTAAAGCCAAGGTAGAGGTGCTTGCTGTCGCAGACTGAGCCGAAGCTTACGCTTGCGCCCTCATATTCTTTAAATGCGATAGAGTTGTGAAGCTCCCATTTTGCAAGGTCGAGCGTTCCGTCGAGCGCGGGAGATTCGTCGGTCGAAACGACTGCGGGAATTCTGTCATAGAGGTAAAGCGAGCCCCATGTCGAAGGCTTGTTGTAAACCATATATCTGTCCCATGTTAAAACCTGTCTGTCGCTTCTTGTATCGTCGTCATTGTCATTATTTGCTACTTCAATGCCGATAAGAGAGGTGGGAGAGGGAGTTATACCGAGCGTTTCAAACGGAATGTTGATTTCTGCGGTGAAGCCGCCTTCGTCGCATTTGACAGCATAGAGAAGTCCGTCAAGGCTTGTTGCATCAGCTGACCTGTCCTTGCCGCCCTGAATGAGTATTTTGCCGTCATACTGAAGATAGATATGGTACGAGTTTACGCCGTTGTAGCCTTCTGCCTTTGAGTTGGAGCCGTCGATGAAGATTTCGACGGAGTCGTTCTCGTAGATGTTTTCTGCCATGTATTTTGTGACAACATGCGCATCTCTTACATCGATTGCAATACTGAGATACTTGTCAGTCCATTTGGTGTCGAATTTGCACTCGTTGTTTGGAGTGGTAGCTTCAAGGCACTGGTTAACCTCATATTTGAGCTCGCCCCATTCGCTGAGATCTCCGTCTACAGTGATAGCCGAACCGGCAACAACTGCATCTGCGGTTGAGTACTTGCCGTTCTCGAATTTGAGAGCGACACCTTTGGCATTATATTCGGGAAGCGCTTCTGCTTTTTTTGAAAACGCGAGCTCGCCCGTAATCAATGCCTGAGTAGCTGATTTACTGTACGCTGACATTTTTGATTTCTCCTTTAAACCATAATATGTGATAAAAACGCTTGTTGAAACAATTATAGAGTGTTGATTTCATGGTTTCAGTACTTTTTAAGAATATAATTGCCAAAATTGTGTTTGCTTTTTTTGAAAATAGGTGCGAAAAAATTCGCAAAGCCGTGAGAAAAATCAAACACAGAGGTAAAGACTTAAGCAGGTTACTCTCGATTGTTGACCGCTTCTCCGCAGGCTGAGCAAAATTTCATATCACTGTTTATAACAGCACCGCAGCTCGCACAGCGGATCGGTGATTTTACACCGCCAAGCTGTTTGGTATAATCGGCGATTTTGGCTTCGGAAGCGGAGATGTTGTCGATCATTTCCGCAAATCCCTCGTCAGCGTCAGCTCCGTGGCGCTCAACATAAAGCTTTCCGATTTGCTTATATTTGTTGTTGATCTTGTTTTTTTCGCAGGCAATCATTCCGTTGATTTTTACAATTTCAGCCATCTCTTTCGCCTTGTTAACGACCGTGTGTCCTACCTTTGTCAATGTATCGCTGAGATCATCAAGAAATGCCATACCGATATCCTCCGTAATTATAAATTTGGACGTTAGTCTAAACTAATTGTAACATATATGTAATGTAAAAGCAATGCTATTTTATTATTTTTTACTGAAAAATAAGCGATTGCTTTCTTGACAGCAGATTGCCTTTGTGATATACTTTATTAAAATAGGCGAATAAATTTTAGTTTTCGGAGGTTAATTATGACATCAAGAGAAAGATTGCGTGCCGCACTCAATCACCAACAGCCCGATAAGGTTCCCGTAGACCTCGGCTCAACAAGCGTTACCGGTATGCATGTGCTTGCAGTAGCAAAGCTTCGTCAGGCTCTCGGACTTGAAGATATCCCCGTCCGTATCCACGAGGTGTTCCAACAGCTTGGATATATCGATAACGATCTGCAGGAGGCTATCGGCGGTGATGTTGTCGGCGTTACTGCATATACCGACTTTTTTGGCAACCGTTTGGCTGATTTTAAGCCGTATCCCAATAGCTGGGGAATCAAAACCACTATCCCCGGTGGATTTATTTGGGAGGACCGTCCCGACGGAAGCCGCATTACATATCCGCACGGTGACACATCAGCAAAGCCGACTGCTGAGATTTTGAAGGACGGATATTTCTACAACGTGCTTCGCCGCGGCTCTGCATCCTGTGATGAAGAGCGTAATGGCCGCGAGGATTTTAAGGAGGATTTCCAGGTTCTCACCGACGAGCAGGCACGTCATTACGAAAAGACTGCCGACGAGCTTTATCGTAATACCCAGTTCGGACTTATCGGACTTCTCGGCCCTGCAGGCTTTGGAGATGTTGCAATGGTTCCGGGCGGTCAGCTCAGCGCTCCTCAGGGCGTGCGCGATATCGAAGAATGGATGATGGCGCACTATACTAATCCTGACTACATTCACGAGGTGTTTGAGTATCAGACTGAGGTTGCACTTGAAAATCTCGAAATTTACCGCCAGGCTGTCGGTGACAAAATTGAGGTTATTTACATGGGCGGAACAGATTTCGGAACTCAGAACGCTCCGATGATCTCACTTGACTGCTACCGTGAATTTTATAAGCCGTATTGGAAGCGTGTTAACGATTGGGTACACAAGAACACAAATTGGAAAACCTTCTATCATAGCTGCGGTGCTGTTGCAACATTTATTGATGATTTTATCGATGCGGGTCTTGATGTTTTGAACCCCGTACAGTGCTCTGCTGTCGGAATGGACGCGCAGACACTCAAGGACAAATACGGCGACCGCATTGTATTCTGGGGCGGCGGTATCGATACTCAGAAGGTGCTCCCATACGGTACACCCGATGAGGTTCGCGAAATGGTCAAGGAACGCATAGACATCTTCTCAAAGAACGGCGGCTATGTTTTCAACACCATTCACAATGTTCAGGGAAATGTCCCGATTGAAAACATCGTATCAATGTATAAGGCGGTTAAGGATTTCAGATAATCGCCTGCCAAAGCGACCCAAGCCCTTTCACGCTGAACGAAAAACGTTAAGCTAACGATCCGAATATTTAGCCATCCTCTGACAGATATACACTGTTTGAGGATGGTTTTTGTATCATTTGACTAATAATCACAGGATAAATCGGTACATGTTGCCAAAATGTAAATAGAATATTGACAGATTGCGTCGAATGTGGTATATTAATAAGGTAGATATATTTCAAAATCTAATTATCTTTGGAGGTATTGGCAGTATGAAACTTATTTATAACGTAAAAGATAAGCCGCCAATCGGTCAGCTTGTCGTATTCGCGATCCAGCAGCTTCTTGCTATTATGGCGGCAACTATAGCTGTTCCCGCTATCGTAGGCAACGGTATGACCGCTTCCGCAGCACTTTTCGGTGCAGGTGTCGGTACTATCGTTTACCAGCTCTTTACCAAGTTCAGAAGCCCTGTTTTCCTCGGTTCTTCCTTCACGTTTATCGGCCCTATGGTTGCAGCATTTGCCGGTGCACTGGGCAACACTCTTCTCGGATATCTTGGACTTATAATCGGTGCGATATTCGCAGGACTTGTTTATGTAATTATTGCAATTGTTGTTAAGTTCGCAAGCGTTAAGTGGATCAACAAGATCATGCCTGCTTCCGTTATCGGACCCACAGTTACACTTATCGGTCTTTCACTTGCGGGCGCAGCTATAAATGACGTATTTTCTTACGGCCCCAAGGAAACTTACGGAACGTCAAGCTATTTCATAATGACCTCAAATATCTGGGTATCATTGATATGCGGATTGGTTACACTTGCTGTTGTTATTCTGTGCTCTGTTTACGGCAAGAAGATGGCTAAGCTTATTCCATTCATCATCGGTATTCTTGCAGGATATGCTGTTGCTCTTATCTTTACCGTTATCGGTATTGCTACAGACAATTCCTCCATTATGGTCATTGATTTTGCGCCCTTTAAGGCACTTGTTGCTGATGGTGTTACAATCAAGACGTTCTTTGCACTTCCCGAATTCACTTTCATTAATGCTTTCAAGGGCATTGGCGATTTCAGCTGGAGCTACGTTGCCACAGTTGCAGTTGCATATATTCCCGTTGCATTCGTTGTATTTGCTGAGCATCTTGCAGACCACAAGAACCTCTCCTCCATTATTGAGCACGATCTTCTTGAAGAACCCGGTCTTCACAGAACTCTCCTTGGCGACGGTATCGGTTCTCTCGTTGGCGCAATCTTCGGCGGCTGCCCCAACACTACTTACGGCGAATCTGTAGGCTGTGTGGCTATCACCAAGAACGCTTCCGTTGTTACCATAACAACTGCGGCTATCATGGCTATCGCAGTTTCTTTCATCTCTCCCTTCGTAGCATTCCTTGATTCCATTCCCGGATGCGTAATGGGCGGTGTTTGTATCACCCTTTACGGCTTTATCGCAGTTTCGGGTCTTAAGATGATTCAGGAGGTAAATCTTGAAGACAACGCCAATCTCTTCACAGTAGCCGCAATCCTTATTCCCGGTATCGGCGGTATGTCAATGGCAATCGGCGGCGCGAGCAAGATTTACATCACATCCATCGCCTGCGCTCTTATCCTTGGCATCATTGTAAACCTTGTCGTAGCAAAGGGTAAGGAGAAAGAATAATATAGGCTTTTAAAACGCAGGAGAAAACTAATGAAAAACGTAACAATTTTCGATCATCCTCTAATTCAGCATAAAACAACAATCATGCGAATGAAGTCAACCTCTAATAAGGAATTCCGCGAATCGGTCGAAGAGATCACAATGCTTATGTGCTATGAAGCACTTCGCGACCTTCCTCTTGAGGATGTAGAGATCGAAACTCCGATAAAGAAATCCGTTCATAAAATGATCAAGGGAAAGAAGTTAGCGGTCGTTCCGATACTTCGTGCCGGTCTTGGAATGGTAAACGGACTTTTGAATCTCGTTCCGTCTGCAAAGGTTGGACACATCGGCATGTACCGTGATGAAGAAACGCTTCAGCCGCACGCATATTATTGCAAGCTTCCCGCAGATATTGAGGAGCGTCTGATCGTCGTAGTTGACCCAATGCTTGCGACAGGCGGTTCTGCTATCGATGCTATTACACAGATTAAGGAGCGCGGCGGAAAGCATATAAAATTCCTCTGCTTAATTGCCGCACCTGTCGGAATTGATGCTCTGTCAAAGGCTCATCCTGATGTGCAGATTTACTGCGCGAATGTTGATGAATGCCTTAATGAAAACGGCTATATCGTACCTGGTCTTGGAGATGCAGGCGACAGAATTTTCGGAACAAAATAAAAATATGCCTACAGCAACAGATTTTTGCTGTAGGCATAAATTTTTTCAAATTAATTCCTCTAAAGGGTGACAAACGCATTTTTTTCTGATATAATGTAGTTAATGTAATAATATGCTTGTACATTAGGTATGGAGGAGCAAGTATGTATCAAAAGGATATCCACAAAATATGGCTTGCCACATCGGATGAGCGCGTATATCTCGAGCCGTCGATGGCAAATCGCCACGGACTTATCGCAGGCGCGACCGGAACCGGTAAGACGGTTACGCTCAAGGTTCTCGCGGAATCGTTTTCCGATATGGGAGTTCCGGTGTTCGTTGCCGACATAAAGGGCGACCTTTCGGGAATGTGCCAAAAGGGCTCGGAAAACAAACACATTCGCCGCAGTATTGATACGATGGGAATTACGGGCTTTGACTATTGCACCTATCCCGTACAGTTTTGGGATGTTTACGGCAAGCAGGGGATTCCCGTGCGTACCTCGATTTCGGAAATGGGCCCCGAGCTTTTGGCAAGACTGCTCGGACTTAATGAAACTCAGACGGGAATACTTCGCATAGTTTTCAGAGTTGCCGATGACAAGGAGCTGCTGCTGATTGACTTAAAGGACCTTCGCGCGATGGTTCGTTTCGTTGGAGATAACGCCAAGGAATATAAGATGACATACGGTAATATCTCGCCCCAATCGATAGGAGCTATTCAGCGCGCACTATTAGCGCTCGAGGACTCCGACGGAGAGCTGTTTTTCGGCGAGCCGACACTTGAGCTTGATGACTGGATGAGGTCTGCAGGCGACGGAAGAGGCTACATGAATATTCTCGAATGCTCGGCGCTTTTTAAACAGCCGCTGCTATACAGCACATTTCTTCTGTGGATGCTTTCGGAAATTTACGAAATGCTTCCGGAAGCGGGTGACCTCGAAAAGCCGAAATTCGCGTTTTTCTTTGACGAAGCGCATCTTCTTTTCAAGGATGCTCCTGCGGCTTTGATCGAGAAGATTGAGCAGGTCGTTCGTCTTATTCGCTCAAAGGGCGTCAGCGTGTGGTTTATTACTCAGAACCCGACGGATATTCCCGACAGTGTTCTCTCTCAAATAGGAAACCGCGTTCAGCACGCGCTTCGTGCATACACTCCGAATGACCAAAAGGCGCTGAATGCGGCGGCAAAATCATTCAGAGCTAATCCGAAATTTGACACGGCAGAGGCAATTCAGGCTCTCGCTGTCGGAGAAGCTCTCGTTTCTGTACTCGACGCAGATGGAATCCCGACTATTGTTGAAAGAGCAAATATTCTTCCGCCAAGGAGCAGTATGAACGCGGTTGATCCGATCATGCTTCAAAGCGTTATTCTCGCAAGCGAGCTTCGCGACAAATATGTTAAAGAGGATGACCGCGAATCAGCGTTTGAGCTTTTGACAGAGGAGCAGGAAAAGCAGGAAAAGGCTGCGGCTGAGGCTAAGGAAAAAGCGGAAAAGGAGAAAGAAAAAGCCGCAAAAGCCAAAGCAAAAACACGCAAAAAAACCACACTGATCGAACGTACCATCAATAGCACAGCACATTCCATAGGTCGTGAGATCGGCAAAAAAATTGTTCGCGGAATTTTCGACACATTCTTTAAATAATCTGAAATCTTAATTTTAGGAGGTGTTTGTCATGGCATTTTTACAGGTCCAATTTTTCAGTAAGGCATTGGTCGTAGCATCCACAGTCAATGTTATTCTTCCCGAGATTGATCAGGGGGTGGGAGTTACGGCTTCCAAGGAGGAGAAGCTTCCAAAGGTGCTCTATCTGCTCCACGGCTACAGCGATGACCATTCGATCTGGATGCGCCGTACAAGCGTTGAGCGGTATGCGGCTGAGCATAATTTAGCGGTCATAATGCCGGCTGTAAACCACAGCTATTATTGCAATGAGCCGATGGGAGAGCGTTATTGGGATTACATAGCCGATGAGCTTCCGCAGACGATGCACAGATTCTTCAGACTTTCAAACGACCCCAAGGATACCTTTGTTGCCGGACTTTCGATGGGCGGCTACGGTGCGATGAAATTGGCTCTGACCTATCCCGAACGCTTCAGTGCGGCAGGATGCTTCTCAGGCGCGCTTGATGCCGCTCCGATTGGTGAGGTTAACGAAAGGGTGAAGGAACGCAAAGAAAAGACCTTCGGCCCCATCGACAAAATAGCAGGCTCGGAAAACGATCTTTACTATTTAATGAAAAAGAATGAGGACGCTCCCTCAAAGCCTCGGCTTTATGTTTCGTGCGGAACGGGCGATTATTTGTACGACTCGTTTTTGAGATTTGTTCCCGAGGTAAGGGCACACGGATGGGATGTTTCCACATATGAAAAGCCCGATGAAACTCACAATTGGCGTTTTTGGGATGAGGAGATCGAAAAGTTTATTCCGTTCGCACTCAAAGGTTGAAATTTGGCTAATCAATAGCAAAATCAGTCCATTGACAAGGCGGATTTAATGTGATAATATTAGTTTGAGCAATATCAAAAATCTATTAATGAATAGGAGAAACGTTATGATTAAGATTACATTTGTCGGTGCCGGAAGTACGGTTTTTGCCAAGAACGTTTTGGGAGATGTAATGTGCACACCTTCCCTTTTGGACAGTGAGATTGCACTGTACGACATTGACGCAGAACGTCTTGAAGAATCATACATAATGCTCACAGCACTCAATAATAATTTGAATAAGGGTGCGGCTACAATCAAGAAGTATCTCGGCGTTGAAGAGCGCAAGGAAGCTCTTGCAGGTGCAAGATTCGTTGTAAACGCTATTCAGGTCGGCGGATATGAGCCCTGCACGGTTACAGACTTTGAGGTTCCGAAAAAATACGGCCTTCGTCAGACAATCGGTGATACCCTCGGAATCGGCGGTATTTTCCGCGCACTTCGTACTATCCCTGTGCTTGAGGGTATTGCAAAGGATATGGAGGAGGTTTGCCCTGACGCATGGTTCCTCAACTATACAAACCCGATGGCAATGCTCGCCGGATATATGCAGAGATTCACTAAAATAAAGACTATCGGTCTTTGCCACAGCGTTCAGTCATGCGCACCCGGTATTCTCCGTGCACTTAAGATGGAGGAATATGTTGATAATCATACCGCGCTTATCGCAGGAATCAATCATATGGCATGGCTTCTCGATATTCGCGACTTAAACGGCAACGATTTGTATCCCGAAATTCGCGATCGTGCATTCGCAAAGAATCTGAACGAAAAGCATGGAGATATGGTTCGCTATGAGTATATTCGCCGTCTTGGCTATTACTGCACCGAATCTAGCGAGCATAATGCTGAATATAATCCTTTCTTCATTAAGTCGAAGTATCCCGAGCTTATTGACAAGTTCAATATTCCGCTTGACGAATATCCCCGCCGCTGCGTAAATCAGATCGCAGGCTGGAAGAATCAGAAAAAGGAGCTTGTCGAGGATAGCAGCAAGCTCACACATTACCGTACACATGAGTACGCTTCCTACATCATGGAGGCTATGGTCACCAACAAGCCCATTACTATCGGCGGAAACGTAATCAACAATGGACTTATCGACAATCTTCCTGCTGAAGCTTGCGTTGAGGTTCCGTGCCTTGTTAACGCTCAGGGCGTTCAGCCCTGCCATGTAGGCAAGCTTCCCACACAGCTTGCGGCAATGAATATGTCCAACATCAATGCTCAGCTTTTGACCATCGAGGCTGCTGTTACAAAATCAAAGGCGAAGATCTATCAGGCGGCAATGATGGAGCCTCATACTGCGGCAGAGCTTTCTATCGACGATATCTGCGCATTGTGCGATGACCTCATTGCGGCTCACGGCGATTGGCTTCCCGAGTACATCAACGATGTAAGATAATTGTATAACAAATTATATGGCGAGATGTGCATGTTTTTTGCACATCTCGCTTTTTTGTATAATTTGCGGTTAATAAAAGTCGATTTTATTAACCAAACCACTTGATTTGTTAATAAAAAAGCGATATAATATATAATGCATAGGTATTTTCTCTGCCGATTCTGTGATGTGATTCAGGATCAGACGGAATTATATATTATTTTAGATTAAATTAAGGAAAGAATTGAATATGGCCAAGATAAAAAAAGCGGTCATTCCTGCCGCAGGGCTTGGAACACGCATGCTGCCGATATCAAAATCGGTTCCAAAGGAAATGCTTCCAATCGTTGATAGACCTGCAATATCCTTCCTTGTTGAAGAAGCGGCGGCAGCGGGGGCTGAAGATATACTGATAATAACGGGCAGAGGTAAGGATGCTATCGAAAATTATTTCGATTATTCTGTCGAGTATGAGCAAAAGCTGAGCTCATCCGGCAAGACCGAGCTGATTGACCAAATGCGTCATATTTGCTCGCTTGCAAATGTCTATTTTGTGCGTCAAAAGGAAACTCGCGGACTTGGTCACGCTGTTCTGACGGCAAAGAATTTTATCGGCAATGAGCCTTTCTACATCCTTTACGGTGACGATGTTATTCTATCCGAAACTCCTGTTTGCGCTCAGCTTAACGAAGCGTACAACAAATACGGTAAGGCGTGCTGCGCTGTAAAGCCCGTTCCGTGGGAGCTTGTTTACAAATATTGCTCGCTTAAAGCCGAGGCTAATCCGGACAACACATACGCTATCTCTGATATGATAGAAAAGCCAAAGCCTGAGCAGGTTTATTCTAACCTTTCAATCCTCGGACGAGTGCTGATGACGCCGGATGTTTTCGAAATTCTTGAGCGCACCGAGCCGGGCGCGGGCGGTGAGATTCAGCTCACTGACGCAATGGCTGAAATGGCTCGAAACGTCGGAATGACGGCGGTCGATTTCGAGGGCGAAAGATTCGATTTCGGCTCTAAGCTCGGATTCTTGACTGCGAATGTAAAAGAGGGGATCAAGCATCCCGAGATCGGCGAGGACTTCAAACGCTTTTTGATTGATTTTGTTAAGACACTTTAATAGGAGGAGCATTTTATGCAGAGAGTATCAAAACATATCTACTATCTCGACATTGCACAAACTGTCGCAGAGAGAAGCACATGCCTCAGAAAAAAATACGGCGCGATAATAGTTAAAAACGATACCATCATTTCGACGGGCTATAACGGTGCTCCGCGCGGCCGCAAGAATTGCACAGACCTCGGTGTTTGTATGAGAGATAAGCTGAATATACCCCGCGGCGAGAGATACGAGATGTGCCGTTCGGTGCATTCCGAGGCGAATGCAATAATTGCCGCTCCGAGAGATCAAATGCTCGGCTCGACGCTCTATATGGCAGGAATCGATTCCAAGACGGGCGAGCTCGTCTGCGATGCATGCTCCTGCATGATGTGCAAGCGAATGATAATCAATGCCGGAATTGATAAGGTGGTTATCCGTACCGGAAAGGACACCTTTAATACTATAGATGTTCAAAGCTGGATTGATGACGACGACAGCTTGTCAGGACAGTTCGGCTATTGATTTGCGACACAATGACACAGATAATGACATCACCCGTAGAGTCTATGCTTGATGGAATAATGCCTCGTCTTATTTGCTTTGTTTGTACGGGCAATACATGCAGAAGTCCGATGGCTGCTGCAGTATTCAACATGCTCGCTGAGAAAAACGATTTGCCGCTTCGCGCAATTTCGGCAGGGCTGTATGTTTCTGAGCTTTCAATTTCCGATAACGCGGTAAGAGCACTCGAGATTGCAGGAGTTGAATCTACTCCCACAAACAATTACCGCGAGCACATTGCATGTAATATTAACGAAGCTATCGTTAGTGAATGCGAGCGCATTATCGGAATATCGTCGGCGCATGCGATGGAGCTTATTTCACGCTTTCCAAGGCATGCAAATAAAATCAGCGCGATGCCATACGACATTTCTGACCCGTATGGAGGCGATATCGAACGGTATGGACGCTGTCTTGATGAGATAACAAAGGCGATCTCGGAGGAGTTTTTTAAATGATCATCCGAAGTGCGTCCGAGGAAGATATAAAATCCTTGTGTGAGCTTGAAGCCGAATGCTTTTCCATGCCGTGGACGGAGAGCGGATTTAAGGATTTTTTCGCAAATGAGTACTCTCGCTGCTTCGTGGCAGAGGATGAGGGCAAGCTTTGCGGATATGTCGGAATGTATCTTATATCGGGAGAGGCTGAAATTACAAACCTCGCGGTATTTAACGCATTTCGCAGACGAGGTATCGGCGGATTGCTTATTGAAGCGGTATGCTCAGAATGCGGTGTTGAGAGGGTACTGCTTGATGTGCGCGAGTCTAATACAGCGGCGAGAAAATTATATGAAAAACATGGCTTTCAGATTGACGGAAAAAGGCGAGGCTTTTATTCAAAGCCACGCGAGGACGCCATACTGATGAGTCTTGATATATCAAAAAGGATCAGATAATGCTTATACTTGCTTTTGAGAGCTCGTGTGATGAAACCTCTGCATCTGTCTGCGAATTTGACGGAAGGGTGCCCATCATACGTTCTAACATAATTGCTTCACAAATCGAAACGCACAAGCTTTATGGCGGAGTAGTGCCCGAGATTGCAAGCCGCGCGCATTGCGATGCGATATCTGCGATAACCTATGAAGCACTTGATAAGGCAGGCGTCGGTCTTGATAAGATTGATGCGATCGCTGTGACAGCCATGCCGGGCTTGATAGGAGCACTGCTTGTTGGTGTAAATTTCGCAAAGTCATTGGCACTTGCAAACGGCAAGCCGCTTGTGCCCGTAAATCATATAAAAGGGCATGTTGCGGCGAACTATTTTGACCATCCCGAGCTTGAACCACCGTTTCTTGCGTTGGTTGCGTCGGGTGGACATACCTCACTCATAAAATTCACAAGCTATACCGAATTTGAAACGATCGGACGCACTCGCGACGACGCAATCGGCGAGGCGTTTGACAAGGTTGGCCGCGTTATGGGTCTTACTTATCCCGGCGGCGCGGAAATGGACCGCTTGGCTTCAATCGGAAATCCAAACGCAGTAAAATTCCCGTCGGCGGCAGTTGTCGGTGACAATCTCGATTTTTCCTTTAGTGGGCTCAAAACCGCTGTGATAAACCATCTGCATACGCTTGAACAAAAGGGTGAAGCGTATGTCAAGGAGGATATTGCCGCATCGTTTACTAAAGCGGTCGTTTCCTCGGTACTTAAGAAATTAGAAATGGCACTCGACAAAACGGGGCTTGACAGATTCGTGCTTGCAGGCGGTGTTGCCGCCAATTCGCATCTGCGCTCGGCATTAGAGGAATTTTGCATCAAACGCGGAGTTAAATTCTGTATGCCTGCTCGCGCACTGTGCGGAGATAATGCGGCAATGATAGCCGCTCAGGCGTATCATGAATATCTTGCGGGTGTCAGAGCCGACTCGTCCTTAAATGCAAGGGCGACAAATTAGACTGTGGAAAAGCGGAGTCGTTTTCCACAACTTGTTGAAAAACTCTTCCAAAAACCCGTCAAATTCAGTAGTCAAATAGTATTTATGGCATAAAAGCATGGCTGTTTCGGTAGAATGATGCCGAATGGCTGTGGAAAACTCAGTTGATAATGTGGCAATCACTTAATCATAAAATTTTTAAAATGGAGAAATGAACAATGAACAATTACGAATCAAACATTAAAAACGCCCTCGAAAAGTTTGAGAAGGTTCTTCGCGGACAGCTTGAGCGTGTTGAAGAGATAAACGCGGCTAAGGATTTTGTGGACTATACCACGCTCCCCGTTTTGACGATAGGAATCTGCGGCGGTGACGGAATCGGTCCGATTATTACTAAGGCGGCTCAGGATGTTCTTGAGTATCTGCTTGCAGATGAAGTTAAGGCAGGAAAAGTCGTATTCAAGGTGATTGATGGCTTGACTATCGAAAATCGTGCGGCTTGCAATAAGGCTATCCCGGACGATGTTATGGAGGAGCTCTACAAGTGCGATGTTATTTTGAAGGGCCCGACAACCACACCTCGTGCAGGCGATCCATGGCCGAACATCGAGTCTGCAAATGTTGCAATGCGCAAAAATCTCGACCTTTTTGCAAATGTAAGACCTGTCAAGGTTCCCGATAAGGGCATAGATTGGACATTCTTCCGCGAGAACACAGAGGGAAGCTATGCTGTCGGCTCGCAGGGTGTTAATGTTACAGACGACCTTGCGGTTGACTTCTGCGTTACAACTACTGAGGGCACAAACCGCATTGCGCGCCTTGCCTTCGAATACGCTCGCAAGAATAAGAAGAACCGCGTTTCTATCGTTACAAAGGCTAACATTATCAAAACTACCGACGGTAAATTCCTCCGCATTTGTGAGGAGATTGCCAAGGAATACCCCGAAATCAGCTCCGACGAGTGGTTTATTGATATCATGACTGCGAAGCTTGTTGACGAAAAGCGCCGCACAGATTTCAAGGTATTCGTTCTTCCCAACCTTTACGGCGATATCATCACCGACGAAGCTGCAGAGTTCCAGGGCGGCGTAGGTACAGCAGGCTCTGCTAACATCGGTAAGAAATATGCAATGTTCGAGGCTATTCACGGCTCCGCTCCGCGTATGATCAAGGAAGGCCGCGGAAAATATGCTGATCCTTGCTCTATGCTCAGAGCAACCGTTCTTCTTCTTTCGCATGTCGGCAGACAGGCTGAGGCTGACAAGCTTGAGCGCGCACTCGACTTCTGCATGTTCGAGGATAAGAAATTTGTTATTACCGGTCGCGATACGGGTGCAACATGCGACGAATTCGCGGCGTATGTAATGGATGCAATTAGAGCTCAAAAATAATTCCATTACGAAAGGACGACATAAATCATGAACAATGAATTCGGAGACACCCATCAGCGGATTGTTTTAGGGGATAATACCAAGAGTCATGTGTCTCCGGCTGTTATTAAACGGTTGCCGAGATATTACAGATATCTGCGTGAGCTGTTAAACAGCGATATTCTTCGCATTTCATCGAACGAATTATCGAAGATTATGCACGTTACGGCATCGCAGATAAGACAGGACCTTAACTGCTTCGGCGGCTTCGGTCAGCAGGGATACGGCTATAATGTAAAATATCTTTACGGGAAAATAGGCGAGATACTCGGTGTTACAAGAAGCTTTACAGCTATAATTATAGGAGCGGGCAATCTTGGCAGTGCTCTTGCATCAAGTCCGATTTTTGAGAAGCGCGGAGTTAAGCTGATTGCGCTTTTTGATGTAAATCCTAATATTATCGGACAGCGGATTTCAGGCTATCAGGTTCACTCCATAGATGAGCTTGAGCGGTACTGCAAGACGAATATGGTAAACATTGCCGTGCTGACACTCCCTAAGGAGGCTGTACAAAAAACCGCGGAGCATTTGTCGGAGCTTGGAGTTAAGGGCTTTTGGAATTTCGCGAGCACGGAGCTTGACCTTCCCGGCGAGGATGCAGTTGTGGAGAATGTTCACATGGGGGATTCGCTTATGACTCTTTGTTATGAGCTGACTCTTGATTGATAGGTAAGATTGGAGGTGTGAGAGTGAAAAAACTGAAATTAGAATATGGCGACAGCGTTTTTTCGCTCCCACGCGAAAATCTTATGACTGCGCTGTCGCAGGCGAGCGAGCAGCACTTAAAGGTTTTGCTTGTAATAGCTTCCGACGATTCACTCAGAATGGATTACAGCGCAATGTGTGCATCGGTTTGCAAAAAGCTTGACTGCACGCAGACTGCTCTTGAGCGCTCGCTGAAGTTTTGGAGTGAAACAGGCGTTGTCCGTATTATGGAAACGGCGGATATAACAAATCCGACGGTTACCGCAAAGCCTGTAGTAACACAGCAATCTCCGACGCTTCCAAGCTATTCAGAGGGGGCGGCGGCTGATATTATGCAAAAAAATCCCGAGCTTTCGGGGGTTATCGAAATGTGTCAGCAGATTATCGGCAAAATCTTCACTCCGGCTGAGGTTGAAATTGTCGTTGGACTTTACGACCATTTGCGGCTTGATGCAGAATATATCGTCACATTGGTCGCTTATTGCAACGGAAATGGCAAAAAATCACTTCGTTACATAGAAAAAACTGCGCTTAATCTTTATGATGAGGGTATCGATTCGACTGAGGCGTTAAAGGATTATATCAGACGGCGCGAAACACGCGATGACGATATGTCAAAAATTCGCACGATTATCGGAGCGGGAGCGCGTCAGTTTACATCTAAGGAAAAAAAGGCGTTCGATTGTTGGCTTGATGAATGGAAATTCGATATTGATGTCATTACACGGGCATATGAAGTGACAATCGACAACATAAACGAGGTGTCTGTGCCCTATATGAACCGTGTGCTTGAGAATTGGCACAAATCGGGGCTGACAACAATAAAGGCGGTCGAGGAATCGCTTGCCGCCTACAAAAAGAATAAGGCTGAGGCGGAAAATTCACACTCGGGCTTTGCAACCGATGAATTCTTCGAGGCGGCACTTAAACGAAGCGAAAAATATTACGCTGACTGACGCGGAATCTGGAGGTAAATGTGGGATACAACAAGGAAAACTACATACGCATTCGTCGTGAATATGCCGATAAAAATCTCCGCGCCAAGGAAGCCGCTCAAAAACGCGCTAATGAGCTTCATGAAAAATTTCCCGAGCTTCTGAAGATTGACCGTGTATTATCCGAAACAGGTCTGAATATTCTTGCTGAGTCAATGAAGGGCAGAGAAGGGCTTGAGGAGCGCATAGCAAAGCTTCGTGCGAGCAACAAGGAGCTTCAGGAGGCTCGTGCGATGTATCTTCAGTCGATTGGCTATCCTGCCGATTACACCTCGGTGAAATATGAGTGCAAGCTTTGCAGCGATACGGGATTTGTCGGAACAAAGCTGTGCAGCTGTATGAAGCGCGACCTTATTCTCGCAGGATATGAAAGCTCGGGAATAGGCAGACTGATTCGTACGCAGAGCTTTGATACATTCAGGCTTGATTATTACAACAGGACCCCCGAGGAGCGTCGAAATATGGAGCGTGTGCTCACATCCTGCCGAACATATTCGGAACAGTTTTCGGCTGAGAGCAGTACGAATCTTTTGTTCTGCGGAACGACGGGGCTTGGAAAAACGCATCTTTCGACATCTATTGCTAAGGTGGTTATTGAACGGGGCTTTGACGTCGTTTACGATACCGCGCAGAATATTTTGTCGGATTTTGAGTACGAGCGTTTTGGAAGAGGATATGGAGATAATTCCGAATCGAGGACGGACAAATATTTTGAGTGCGATTTGCTCATTATTGATGACCTTGGTACAGAAATGACAAATCAGTTCACCCTTTCCTGCCTCTACAACATTATGAACACCCGTATCAATCATTCAAAGTCAATGATTATCAGCACCAATCTGACGCAGGGAGAAATACGCGACCGTTATAACGACCGTATCACGAGCCGTTTGTTTGGAGAATTTTTAGTGCTTTTGTTTGAGGGCAAGGATGTAAGACTGCAAAAAGCACTTGGAGAATGAACTGAATCTGAACTTTTTTTGAAAAAATTTTGTTAATTGTATTGCAATTTTTACTAAATTAATGTATAATTAAGGTGTATTTAGTAAAAAAATATAAATTTGGAGGTAAATCTATCATGACTAAGAGAATTCTTTCGGTCATTGCTATCGCACTTGTTTGTGTATTCGCACTTGCTTCCTGCGGCGGCGCTAAGATGACCATGGGTACCGGCGGTACCGGCGGTAACTACTATGCTTTCGGCAATGTTCTTTGCCAGTACATCAAGAACTATGCAGGCGCTGATGCTGTTGCGGTTTCTACCGACGGCTCCAAGGCGAACATTCAGGGTATCGACGTTGGCGACTACCAGCTTGGTACTGTTCAGTCCGACGTTATGGCTTATGCTTGGAACGGCACCAACACATTTGCTGAGGAAGGAAAGATCGATTCCTTCCGCGTAATCGGCGGTCTTTACGCTGAGTGCGTACAGATCATTACTATGGATCCCGCTATCAAGAGCGTATCCGATCTTAAGGGCAAGTCCGTTTCTATCGGTGCTCCCGGCTCGGGCGTTTACTTCAACGCTATCGATGTTCTCGGCGCAGCAGGCCTTACCGAGAACGACATCAAGGCTCAGTATCAGAGCTTCAACGACAGCACCGAAGCACTCAAGGACGGCAAGATCGACGCAGCTTTCATCGTAGCAGGAGCTCCGACTCCCGCTATTACTGAGCTTGTTACCACTTCCGATGCTTATCTTGTTCCGATCGACGGCAAGATCGCTGAGGATGTTATGGCTAACTGCCCCTACTACACCGTTTACACAATTCCCGCAGGTACATACAACGGCCAGGAGGCTGACGTTAAGACTGTTGCGGTAAAGGCTACTCTTATCGTTTCTGCTGAAACTGATGAAAACACTGTATACGAGATCACCAAGGCGATCTTTGACAATGTTGAAGCAATCTCTGCTGAAAACGCAAAGGGCTCAGAGCTCAGCATCCAGAATGCTACGGACGGTATGACCGCTCCGTTCCACGCAGGTGCTGCAAAGTACTACGCTGAAAAGGGCGTTACAGTAGTTACCGAATAATTCCGTTTTAAATTACAAGCGATATGCGGGGGTGTCGCAGAAAAAGCGACGCCCCCTATCTTATTATTTAGTATGTATGCAAGCTTTCCCGGACGGCTCCGTTATGGGAAATGAAATAACACCGAAAGGAGAGAAATATGTCATCGATAAATGAAACACAGACGACAGTGAACACACCGTCAAGTGAAGAGCTTGTCGACGCCGTGATGAAAAAATACGATCGCGAATCCAACGTCCGGATCTGGGAAGGAGTTCCTAAGGTGATCGTTACTATAGTACTCGCTGCGTTTTCTCTTTTTTGCATCTACGTTACACTGTTTACAACCTGGCTTGAAGAAATACGACTGACTTCGTTCGTGGCGCTGATTGTGCTCATGGGATACCTTGTATTCCCTGCTAAAAAAGGAGTGCAGAAGGTCAATTATATCCCGTGGTACGATATCCTGCTAATGGTGGCGGGAACGGCTTCGTACCTCTACTTTACAGCCAATGCGCTGACTATTATTCAGCAAGGCGCAAAGTTTGAAACATATCAGATAATTATAGGTATCATCGGTATTATTGCACTTGCGGAGGTTTGCCGACGCAGTGTTGGTTTGCCGATCCTGATCGTAGCGATCGCGTTTATAATCTACGCACTCTTCTTTGGGCTTAACAATCCGACCTTTGGCGGCAGGGTGAACTATCTTGTGCGCGCATTGTTCTATTCCAAAGAGGGTATCTTATCAACACCGATCAACACCTGCTCCAAATTCATCGTTGTGTTTATCATATTCGGTGCATTCCTTGAGCGTACAGGTATCGCGGACTTCTTTATCCAGGCGGCAAATGCTGTCGTTGGCGGATTCTCCGGCGGTCCTGCTAAGGTAGCGGTTGTTGCGAGTGCTCTTGAGGGAATGGTATCCGGCTCATCTGTTGCAAATACCGTCGGAAGCGGATCGGTCACTATTCCGCTTATGAAGAGGACGGGATACAAGCCGGAGTTTGCCGCAGCGGCTGAAGCGGCGGCTTCAACCGGCGGACAGATCATGCCGCCTATTATGGGTGCGGCAGCGTTCTTGATGGCTGACTATGTTGGTGTTCCGTACAGCAACATCATTTACAGAGCAATTCTTCCTGCACTTTTGTATTTTGCAGGTATCTTTATCGCCGTACATCTTGAGGCGAAGAAGCTCGGACTTCGCGGCCTTTCCCGCGAAGAGCTGCCGAAGTTTAAGAACCTTGCTAAGAAGCTGTATCTGCTTCTTCCACTTGCAGTACTTATCTATCTTGTAACATCCAACTCCAAGACTATTCAGACATCTGCGGCAATCGCGATCGTTGTAGCTATCGCGGTAAGTATCTTTAACAAGGGCAACCGAATTACGCCAAAGCGAATTCTTGAAGCACTTGCGGCAGGCGGTCAGGGTACAATTGCTGTTGCGGCAGCCTGCGGTATTGCGGGTATTATTGCGGGAACGATCACTATGACCGGTCTTGCAAACATGATTATCAACGGCATCGTAACTCTTGCGGGCAGCCAGGTAATTATCGCGCTGTTCCTTACCATGATCTGCTGTATCGTACTTGGTATGGGCGTTCCGACAACTGCAAACTACTGCATCATGGCGGCGACATGCGCACCTATTCTTGTCCGTATGGGAGTTCCGCTTCTTGCAGCGCATTTCTTTGTGTTTTATTTCGGTATCGTTGCAGACTTGACACCGCCTGTTGCGCTTGCGGCATACGCAGGTGCGGCGATCGCGCAGTCAAATCCGCTCAAGACAGCGCTTACATCAACAAAGCTTGCAATTGCGGCGTTTATCGTACCGTACGCGTTTGCGATGAACCCTGTAATGCTTCTTATCGATGCGAGTGGACCGCTCCAGATCGTACAGATCGTCATTACATCGCTTGTTGGTATTTTTGGAATATCTGCGGCGCTTGAAGGATATATCTTTGCTCATATGAATCCGTTGCAGCGCATTATGAGCGCGGCAGGAGGACTCTTGCTGATTGATCCCAACCCGATCACCGACATTATCGGAATTGCACTTGTTGCCGGTGTTGTCGTATGGCAGTATTTTGACAAGAAGCGCAAGCTTAAAATTGCGGCGTAAAAGCTGACTTGTTGGGACTTGTTTTTAATCGCGGAATCTTTTCGGATTGAACGTATTTATTCTTGACAAAATGAGAAGATTCATGTATTATTATATTAATTAAACGAAGGAGGAGTTACCAATGAAGGAAATGAAAATGACTTTCCGTCATTATGGCGATGGCGATCCCGTCAGTCTTGAGTATATCTCGCAGATACCCGGCATGAGCGGCATCGTTTCTGCTGTTTATGACGTTCCACCCGGCAAGGAGTGGAGTGCAGAGAGTATTGCTAAGATCAAGAACTCTGCCAATGCACACAACCTTGCTTTTGAAGTTGTTGAGAGTGTTCCCGTACACGAGGATATCAAGCTCGGCAAACCTTCCCGCGATGAATATATCGAGGTTTATCGCCGCAATATCAAGAAGCTCGCCGAAGCAGGCGTAAAGGTTATCTGCTACAACTTCATGCCCGTATTTGACTGGCTTCGCTCGGATCTCTCTTACAAGAACTGCGACGGTTCTACCTGCCTTGTCTACCGTGATGAGGAAGTTCTTGCAATGGATCCCAACACAAAGAAGCTTTCTCTTCCCGGATGGGATGAGAGCTACACGCAGGATGGCCTGCGCGCCCTTTTGACTGAATACAAGTCAATCGACGAGGAAAAGCTTTGGGAAAATATGAGCTACTTCTTGCACGGAATTATTCCGGTGTGTGAGGAGAGCGGAATTAAAATGGCTATTCATCCGGATGATCCGCCGTGGGGTATTTTTGGTTTGCCGCGCGTTATCACAAATGCTAAGAATCTCGACCGTTTCTGCAAGCTGGTTGACAGCGAGTGCAATGGTCTGACACTCTGCACGGGCTCGCTCGGAGTTGCTCCTACCAATAATGTTGTCGATATGATCCGTCATTTCGGCGCAATGAAGCGCATTCACTTCCTGCATGCCCGTAACATCAAGATTACAGGCCCCCGTGATTTTAATGAAACCGGACATCGCAGCGAGGATGGTTCACTCGATATGTACGAGATCCTTAAAGCGGCATGGGATGTTGACTTTGACGGATATATCCGTCCTGACCACGGTCGCATGATCTGGGGCGAAACGGGAAGACCGGGTTACGGCTTGTATGACCGCGCTCTCGGTGCTGTTTACATAAACGGCATTTGGGAAGCAATCAACAAAGAAAATCGCTAAAAAGACGGTTCATGTTGGGCGTACTCTAAAGGACAGATTTAAATCTTAATAGAGTAAAACACCTATCAACGAGAAAAGGACAGAGAATTTTTACGTTCTCTGTCCTCTTTTTTGATAAGCACTGCATTTGTAGACACAAATGCTTTCCTATTGAATAATTCGAAATTATATGTTATTATTTATGGCAAAAATTGCGAGTTTATGTGGTGATTAATATTAAACTAAAGTTTCTTTCATCGTGCTTTTTATAATCCTTAAAAACAACCATTGATTTGATGACTATGAATTAAATCTCTATTGCGGAGAGTTTATAAAAAATCGCTCTGTTGACTCTACCGTTGGTTTCGTGTATAATATAGTCACAAGCTCCGGAACTTGAATTTTTTCGAGAGGTAAAAAATATGTGCGAATGTAAGATTGCAGAAAAATTAGTGGAGCTCCGCACTTCAAAGGGAGTAACGCAGGAGGATGTGGCTCAAAGTCTATCCGTATCAAATAAAACTATTTCAAAATGGGAGAATGGCGCCTCTACGCCGGATCTTCCTATGGTCGTAGAGCTTGCAAAATATTATGGCGTCACCACCGATACACTTCTCGGACTTTCCGAGGACAAAAAGCAAAGCACAAAAGAAGAAATTCGCTCTTTGTTTGAAGGACTTGACCGTCGCGAATCTGTGCTAAAAGCATTTGAAACGGTCAAGGCACTTGTGCCTGCGATGTATGGAACGGTTTCTAAATATGATGATGATGTTTATGACAAGGAAAACGTCTTTCCGTCCGAGATGTCGCATTTTTACCGTTCCAACATTTCGCTTCACGAATTTTTTGAGTTTGTCGCAAGTTATGAAAATGTGAATGTAGCCGTAATGATGCTGCGAAACAAGGCTAACTTTGCGTGGATGAACGATAACGATAATCAAAAAAGAATCGTTAAGATGTTCAAATTTCTTTCTAACGAAGATGCGCTTTCCGTGCTGTACTTTGTTCATTCCACTAACTGCTCCGAGAGCTTTACTGCAGATTATATTTCAAAGAATACGGGGATAACCGAAGAACGCGTTTCGGAAATCCTTAACGAATTCTGTTCTGTCGGTGCTTGTCATTGGGTAACCGCACACCTTGCTGAAGGTGAAGTCAGAGTTTATGAATGTTACGGTGACGGTATAGTCTTGTCCTTGATCTCTCTTGCTTATGAGGTAATGTGCGGCAGAAACTCCTATGAATATAACTTCAACGGCAGATGCAAGATGATCGGAGGTAAATAAGATGAGTTTATCGGCTAATATCAAAAGATTGCGCCTTGAAAAGAACCTAACACAAGAGCAGCTTGCTACAAAGCTTGGAGTATCCGCTCAAGCGGTTTCCAAATGGGAAACAAGCGAAACATACCCCGACGGGGCGCTTCTCGTTCCTCTTGCAAATGAGCTTGAGGTTTCTCTCGACGAGCTTTTCGGAAACGATTCGGTCACGATGGCAGATATTTCGGGCAGAATTGTGAAATTGATTCATAACACCGAGGCAAATGATCGTTTTAATGTTGCGCGTGATATCGGTTGGCAGATCGAGCGCGGCTTGTTCAACTGCCGTATGGAGATTGAAAAGAAGTACGATCCTAATGAAATCAAGAATCAGAAAAACGCATCCTATATTCTTGATGATAACGGATTTACAATCGTATCGAACGGAAAAGAGCCTTTCTTTTCTGTATTTCCGCAGCCGCCAGAGGGATACGGACATTTTTTGGATGATAAGGATGATCTGCAAAAAATCTTTGCAGCACTATCGCATACGGACACAATTGATGCTTTATGCTATTTGTACCATAAAAACGAAAACTACGTTTTTGAAAGCTCTGTTCTTGCGAGGGATTGCGGCATTCCGAGTGATAAAATTGAAGCGGTATTGGATGATTTGTTGCTGTTGAGGGCAATGTGGAAGCAGAATCTTGCCATTAACGGTGAAGAACGTACGCTCTACTATTCAAGACCGAGTCACAAACTACTCGCGCTGTTTATCATGGCAAGGCAGATTGGTTATAAAGGTGCTTATAGTTTGCAATCTCACATTAGATACACACCGTTTTTCAAGAAATAAAGTTGTACCGCCGAGAGTAACCGTTTGGTCGCTCCCGGCGGTTTAGTTATTCAATTTATTTTCTGCCCTTTAGAGTTCGCCCCATGCGAACCGTCATTTTTTAAAATTTAGAGCACTCTCATAGCAGTGCACTTTTCGCTCAGGGTTATACCAATCTCAAGCAGACTGACCTCGCCGGTAACGACAGCAAAACAGTCCTCGCTGTCTTCAAGCACCTCAGCGTCGAGCATGCAGAGGCAATGATTTGGCTTTTTGTCGAATCTTAAATACCAACGCGATTTAAGTCTGTCTGCAGGGAGAATATCTGCTTCCGAAAGGCGATCCCATGCGTGGATAGCATGTGGATGCTCAAGATTCGTTGCAATTTCAATGATGTCAGATACAACAGCACTTGCTGTCGGGAGCTTGCCTGCACCCTTTCCGTAGAACATTACATCGCCGATTGCATTGCCGTTGACAAGTATGCCGTTGTAAACATCGCTTATGTTTGAAAGCGGATTCGTGTAGCGAACGAGTGTCGGTGAAACACACGCGCTTATCTTGTCATCAACACGGATAGCCTTTCCGATGAGCTTTATCGATGCGCCGATTTTTGCCGCATTGGCAACATCGCGCAAAGTGACATTTCTAATGCCCTCGGTCTGAACCATTTCAGGCGGAATGAGCTTTCCAAAAGCAATCGCGCTAAGAATTGAAATCTTTCGGCATGTATCGATGCCGTCGATATCTGCCGAGGGGTCGCGCTCTGCATAGCCCTTTTCCTGAGCTTCGGCAAGCGCTGTATCAAAATCCTTATTCTCATTTATCATCTGAGTGAGAATGTAGTTTGTCGTTCCGTTCAGGATTCCGTTAACCTCGGTTATATCGTTTGCTGTCAAGCAGTTTCCTATCGGATGGATAACGGGAATACCGCCTCCGACGCTCGCTTCAAAGAGGTAGCTGACACCGTTTTCCTCAGCGATTTTCAAAAGCTCGGGGCCGAAAGTTGCGACGACCTCTTTGTTTGAGGTAACAACGCTTTTTCCTGCCTTCATAGCTGCCGAAGAAAACTCAAACGCCGGATGTGATCCGCCCATCAGCTCGGCGCAAATTTTAACCTCAGGATCGTTAAGAATTACATCTATATCGTGAACTATCTTGTCAGCGAACGGGCTGTCGGGAAAATCGCGTAAATCGAGAATATATTTTATATTGATTTCATCGCCCACGCGCTCAGAGATCAATGAGGCGTTTTGCGTCAAAACCTCAGCCGTTCCGCTGCCGACAACTCCAAAGCCGAATATTGCTATATTTATCATAATAATGTTCCTTTTTGTATTAAAATATACTTTATTATAACACAGTATAAATAAGAATGCAAGAGCTTTTCGGTATTTTTACACTGCTCAGGTAAAATAGCGAAGCAACAGCTTTTGTATGAGATAAAAGTCATCGAATGGCGGATAGCGGAATGGATTCAGCTCCAAGCGTGACGAGAATAAAACAGAGGATTCGTCGCTGAAGGTGTCAAAGCCTGCTTTGCCGTGATATTTACCGAAACCGCTTTCACCAACTCCGCCGAACGGGAGATGAGGATTTGATAGCTGAATAACGGTATCATTAATACAGCCGCATCCGAAATCGAGGTTGTCAAGCACGGCTTTGCGCGTTTCCTTGTTCTTGGTGAAAAGGTAGAGCGCAAGAGGCTTAGGACGCTTTCGAAGTGTATTTAATACGATATTAATATCGTTGAATTCGAACACCGGGAGTATAGGACCGAAAATTTCCTCGCTCATCAGCTTGCTGTCTTTTTTTATCTTTTCCATGAGTGTGAGTGAGATCTGTCCGGATTTCTCGTTGAAATCGCCGCCCATCAGGATCGTTCCGTCGCTCAGATAGTTTTTGAGGCGGTTGAAGTGCATCTTATTGATTATCTTGGGATAAAATTTGTTTTCACACGGCGTGAGCGAATAGAAGCGGTCGTGATATTCCTTAATATAGCCGAGAAGGTCCTCCTTAACGCTGCTGTCAACAAATAGATAGTCGGGAGCAACGCAGGTCTGCCCTGAGTTTATGAGCTTTCCGCATACTATGCGTCTTGCGGCAAGGCGCAGATTTGCTGTTTTATCGACAATACAGGGTGATTTTCCACCGAGCTCCAAAACTACGGGAGTGAGCTGAGTAGCAGCCGCCTTGCTGATAATTCTCGCAACGGTTAAACCACCGGTATAAAATATCAGTCCAAACTTTTCGTGGCGTATAGCCTTTACAGCCTCGAAGCTGTCCATATATGCCGCGATGTATTCTCTATCAAAGTATTTGTCAATCAATTCGCAAAGCAGGCGGCTTGTGTTAACCGAATGCTCCGATAGCTTTAATATTGTGCAGTTGCCTGCCGAGATGGATGATATGAGCGGCATTATAGTCAGCTGAAACGGGTAATTCCACGGTGAAAAAACCATTGTAAGACCGCGTGGATGGCGGATTTTTTTGCTTGATGAGGGAAACAGGTAGTATGGTGTTGGAACGGATTTTGGGGCGTTCCACATTTTTAAATGACGCAAAGCGTGATTGATTTCTTGGTCAACCATTCCGATTTCGGTCATATAGCCCTCGCTTTGCGATTTGCCGAGGTCGGCGCGCAGAGCCTCAAGAATGAGCCCCTCATTGTCGCGAACCATTCTTTTCAGGTTTAACAGCAGTTGTCTGCGAAACGAAATATCGCGAGTTTTGCCGGTAGCAAAGAATTCGCGCTGAGCGGAAATGATCTCCGCGAGTTCAGGGTCGTATTGGGGCTTCATACTCTGATTTGTATTCATGTTTTCCCTCCAGATGGTTTTTGCGTATAGTATTATTATATACCAACAATTGTTAATAAAGCAAGTGATTCGCCGAAAAAACTTGTATTTGGCACCTAAAAAAGACGCTCAAGGTCCATTTTGCCACGCAAAACGATAAATGCTAATATTACAACTATAAATCACAAACTATTCTCTTGACAATTGTATAATAAAAGTGTATATTATAATTGAAGTAATAAAGGAATCGGTGAAGATGAAAAATACCGGAATCGTTTTTGATATACAGAGGTTTTCCATCCATGACGGGCCGGGCATTCGTACAACCGTCTTTTTGAAAGGATGTCCACTCAGTTGTGCATGGTGTCATAATCCCGAATCGTGGGATGTTAAGCCTCAGCTTATGTTTAACGGAGAAAAATGCGTCGGCTGTATGGCATGCGTTGAGGCTTGCCCGAATAATGCGCATAAACTTGAGGACGGGAAGCATGTTGTAGATTACTCAATTTGCAGCGGATGCGGCGCTTGCGTATCAAGATGCGTTTACAGTGCGCTCAAATTGTCAGGCAGGGAACAGAGCGTCGAGGAAGTTTTAGCAGAGGTTTGCGCTGACAGAAAGTTCTATGAAAATTCGGGCGGCGGAATGACTGTGTCGGGCGGAGAACCAATGCTGCAATTTGAATTTTTGCAGACACTCCTCTCAGAAGCTAAGCGTCAGGGAATAAGCACATGTGTTGAAACGAGCGGCTTTGCTCCGCGCGAAAAGTATGAAGCAATACTTAGCGATGTTGATTTATTTTTAATCGACATAAAGCATATAAACAGAGATGAGCACAAAAAATACACGGGCGTTTACAATGATCTGATACTTAAAAATATTGAATTTTTACACGACAACGGTGCAAAAATTTTAATCAGATTGCCGCTTATACCCGGTATAAACGATACAGATGAGCACATAAACGGAGTTTCGGCTCTGCTTAATAGACTTCCGGGTCTTCTTGGCGCGGAAATATTGCCGTACCATGATATGGGCAAGGGCAAATGGAATCAGCTCGGCAAGCAGTATGAGCTTATGGAGCTCAAAAATTCTGACAAAGAGCAAAAGGCGAAGCTTTTACAGCGGTTTATTGACGCCGGATGCAGAAACGTTAAAATATAATAACAGGAGGAACGATGATGAAAAAACTCAACGATTTTTCGGTTGAAAGAAGATTCACCGAAGTGTACAGAGAAAATCAGAACGCACATATTGCCATCAGAGAGGCAAAATGTATTGATACCATGTACCCCGATATCTTCGGTGAGATCAAACCGGGAGATAAATTTGCAGGTCGCATTCAGATGAGCATTCTCGGCTTTAGTCCGGAACCGGGTGGACTCGGATACTACTGCAACTCTGCAGCTATCAGAAATATCGTAAAAAATGGCGATTATTCCGATGAGTTCAGGGCAGAAATGAACGAGATCGCCGATTTCTGGGAAAAGGAAAATACACAGTATAAAACAAGAGCCGCATACACGAATGATATCAGCGAAGCGCTTCCGTCTGATAACTGGGGTGGCGAACCGCTTCCTGCGGCACCGCTTTACCGCATGGCAGGTATTTACATTGATTACGAGAAGCTTTTAGCTAACGGTATTCCCGGACTCAAGGCGCTTGTAGCTGAAAAGAAAAAATTCGCTGAGGAAAATGGCGGCGATGTTGAGCTGTTTGTCGGAATGGACATGGCTCTCGATGTTTTGGTAAAATCTTGTCTTGCTTACAGCAAGGAAGCCCTCGAGCTCTCTAAAACCGTTGAGGATGAGGCTGAGGTTAAGAACCTCGAGATCGTTGCTAAAACGCTTGAAACCATCGCGTACAACAAGCCGGAAACTACTCGTGAGGCGATTCAGCTTTATTGGCTGTATACCTTGATTTGCAATACCATCAACTACGGACGCTTTGATATTGCGATCGGTGATTTCCTCGCAAAGGATCTTGAAACCGGTGTTCTCACAATGGATGAGGCGCAGGAGCTCATTACGGGTCTTTGGCGACTTATTATCGATCGTCACACAACGTGGAACGGTCGCGTAGTTATTGGCGGAAAGGGCAGAAGAAACGAAAAGAATGCTGATGTTGTAGCTATGCTTGCTATGGAAGCATCAAGAATTTGCCACGACATCGAGCCTCAGCTCACCCTTCGTTTCTACGAGGGCATGAATCCGATGCTCATGGAAAAGGCTATTCAGGTTATCGGCGAGGGCTGCACCTATCCGATGCTTTACAACGATGATGTCAATATTCCGGCAGTCAGCAACGCTTTCAGAATCAGCATGGAAGAGGCTGAGGATTATGTTCCGTTTGGCTGCGGCGAGTATGTTATCAACCACAAGAGCTTCGGTACACCTAACGGAATTATCAACCTTTTGAAATGCCTGGAGCTCACGCTTCACAACGGCTACAACATGATGAGCGGTGAAAAATCCGGAATCGATGTAGGAAACGTTGAGGACTTCAAGACATTTGACGAGCTCTTTAACGCATATAAGAAACAGGTTGAGTACTTTGTAGACGCTCTTGCTAAGCAGGAGGCTCTCACATACAAAATTACGGGTGAGGCAGCTCCATTCCTCTTTATCAGCATGCTGTACGATGACTGCATGGAGAGAGGAAAAGGCATGTTCTCCGGCGGTATTAAGTATCTTGGCGGTACTATTGAAACCTACGGCAACATCAATACCTCTGACAGCTTGACCGCAATTAAGGAAGTCGTTTATGATAAGAAGCTCCTCACACTCAAGCAACTCGTAACAATCCTCGATGCAAACTTTGAGGGCTACGAGCAGGAGCATCAATGGCTTGTTAACGCGCCGAAATACGGTAACGATAATGCGGTAGCTGATGAAATTGCAGAGGCTGTTCACGAGCACGTTTGCAACTTCGTAAGAGATGAGATCGAAAAGGTTGATTTGCACTCCTATTTGGTAGTTATCATTAACAACAGCACGAACACCTCAATGGGTATCCAGACTGCGGCTTCCGCGGATGGACGCAAAAAGGGCGTTTACATGGCGAATGCAAACAATCCTTGGGGCGGAAATGATAAGACGGGTCTTACCGCGATGCTCAACTCTCTCGTAAAGCTTCGTCCTGATATTCACGCAGGAGCGGTACAGAATATGAAATTCTCGCCCGAGATCTTCGCAAACGACGGAGCTATTATCAAGAGCGTTTTGAAGACCTATTTCGATAACGGCGGAACACAGGCTATGATTTCCGTCGTGAATAAGGACGACCTTGAGCAGGCTATGATTCATCCTGAAAAATATGGCAATCTCTATGTGCGTGTAGGTGGCTTCAGCGCACGCTTCATTGAGCTTGGTAAGGAAATTCAAAAGGAAATTCTCAGCCGTACGCTTTATTAATTAAAAAAATGGTGTAACCTATATGGGTTACACCATTTTTTTGAAAAGTATTGAATTTTGTAGGTTATTGAGGTATAATGTTTTTGCTGACATAATTTTATGAAGGTAGACTGTCTTTGTGGATGGTAGTTGCATGGATGACTTGAAAATTATTGAGCTTTTTTTGAACCGCGACGAAAGCGCGATAACCGAAACAGCTAACAAATACGGGAAGCTATGCTTCAGCGTGGCATTCGCAATACTCGAAAATGATGAAGACTGCGAAGAATGCGTTAACGATATGTATTTGACCTTGTGGAAAATGATTCCCCAAACAATCCCCGATAATTTCTCGGCGTTTATTTGCAGGGTGACACGAAATTTAGCGTATAAACGCCTCGAATTCAATCTTGCATTAAAGAGAAACCCGTGCTCGGAGGTTTCGCTTTCGGAGCTTGAGGAATATCTGATTGACGACAGCTTTAACCCCAATATTTTGGATGAAAAACTCGACGAGCTGATACATAATTTTCTGAGCGGCGAGAAGGCGGATGTTAAAAACGTTTTCGTTCGTAAATATTGGTATCTCGAATCGGTAGGCGATATTGCTGCGAGATATTCCTTCAGCGAGAGCAAGGTCAAATCAATGCTGTACCACACGCGCTGCAAGCTCAGAGAATATTTAAAGCAAGAGGGCATGCACTTTTAAGCTGTAATATAGGAAGCTTCATTAAAATATATACGCAGATTTCCCGATTTTTCTTGACAAATTTATTTGCGTGATATATAATATAGTAAAGGCTGAGCAGATATGCCGATTTGCACGATTTCAGAGAGAGCTCCATTTGCTGTGAGGGGCTTATTGCGGTAAATACGGTCAACTAACCGCTGCTCGGGTGCGGGAGCTATCTTGCACATTGCCGCGCGCAGGAAATGGCGCGACGTTCTCCGACGTTACACGGACTCGGGTGCTATTTGCTCGAGATAAAGTTAAAAAATCGGGTGGAACCGTGGGATATTTCTCACCCCGAAGGGATAATTTTATTATTATGCCCTCGGGGTGTTTTTGTTTTCCCCTGGGCTGAAAGGAAAGGTATTCATTATGTTCAAAATTACTTTTGAAGGCAACGCGCCGCTCGAGTTTGATGCTCCGATTACTGCTTATGAAGCGGCAAAGGGAGCGGGACTTACCGACCGTTCCTCTCTCGCTGTAAAGGTTGACGGCGAGGTTCATGCTCTCTCCTATTTGATTGATCACGACTGTGATGCAAAAATCTTAACCTTTGAGGATGCTGACGGAAAGCATGTTTTCTGGCATACCGCTTCTCACATTCTCGCGCAGGCGGTTAAGCGTCTTTATCCTTCTGCAAAGCTCACAATAGGTCCCGCTATCGAAACGGGCTTCTATTACGATATCGACAGCGAAACCTCATTTACACCCGAGGTTTTGGCAAATATCGAAGCAGAAATGCAGAAGATCGTTAAGGAAAATCTTATTATCGAACGCTTCGCACTTCCTCGCGATGAGGCTATAAAGCTTATGAGCGAGAAGGACGAGCCTTATAAGGTTCAGCTTATCGAGGAGCTCCCCGAGGGCGAGGAGATCTCGTTCTACAAGCAGGGAGAATTTACTGACCTCTGTGCAGGACCTCACCTTTTCTCAACGGGTTCCGTCAAGGCTTTAAAGCTCATTCAATGCACAGGCGCATATTGGAAGGGCGATCAGAACAACAAACAGCTTCAGCGCATCTACGGTGTCGCTTTCCCCTCAAAGGATATGCTAAAGGAGCATCTTACTGCAGTTGAAGAGGCAAAGAAGCGCGACCACAATAAGCTCGGACGCGAGCTTGAGCTCTTTACAACCGTTGACTCCATTGGCCAAGGCTTGCCGATTATGCTTCCCAAGGGAGCACGCGTTATTCAGCTTCTTCAGCGTTGGGTCGAGGACGAGGAGCAAAAGCGCGGCTATTTGCTTACAAAAACTCCGCTCATGGCAAAATCCGACCTTTATAAAATTTCCGGACACTGGGATCACTATAAGGATGGCATGTTTGTACTCGGAGATGAAGAAAAGGACAAGGAAGTCTTTGCGCTTCGTCCGATGACATGCCCGTTCCAGTACCAGGTATTCCTCAACCGTCAGCGCTCGTATCGCGACCTCCCGATGCGTCTTGGAGAAACATCAACTCTCTTCCGTAACGAGGATAGCGGCGAAATGCACGGACTTATCCGCGTTCGTCAGTTTACAATTTCCGAGGGACATCTGATTCTCCGTCCCGAACAGCTTGAGGATGAATTCCGCGGATGTGTTGAGCTTGCAAAGCATATGCTTGACACTATCGGACTTGGCGAGGATGTATCCTATCGCTTCTCGCAATGGGATCCCAATAACCGCGAAAAATACGAGGGTACAAATGAGCAATGGGAAGAAGCTCAGGGCGCGATGAAGAAGATTCTCGATAACATCGGCATCAATTACACTATCGGTATCGGTGAGGCAGCATTCTACGGTCCTAAGCTTGACATTCAGATTAAGAATGTTCACGGCAAGGAGGATACTCTTATCACAATTCAGATCGACCAGCTTCTTGCTGAAAAGTTTGGAATGGAGTATATCGATGTTGACGGTCAGAAACGCCGTCCGTACATCATTCACCGTACATCCGTCGGATGCTATGAACGTACGCTTGCTCTGCTTATTGAAAAATATGCAGGTGCGTTCCCGATGTGGCTTGCACCGACTCAGATAGCAATTCTGCCTATCGGATTCGATCAGCACGAATATGCTGAGGCACTCAACGAAAAGCTTAGTGCTTGCGGCATCCGTACATTCCTTGATGAGCGTAACGAGAAGATTGGCTACAAGATTCGCTCCGCTCAGCTCGAGAAGATTCCGTATATGCTCGTAATCGGAGATAAAGAGAAGAACGATGGCACAGTTGCGGTTCGTTCGCGTAAAGACGGCGACCTTGGTGTAATGAGCATTGACGAATTCCTCGGAAAGGCTCTTGTTGAAATCAACACAAAGGCAAGATAAGCTTTAATAATAATGAAAAGGCTCGTAACACCGCGTTAATGCTGTGCTGCGAGCCTTTAAGCATAGTTTTGTGGCATAGAGCTGTTAATCTTGCCGACTAATCCAAAGTAATAAATAATGCATGGGCTGCCGCATTTCGCGTCAGCCCATTAATAATATGCCTTAAATTGTTATGCGATTTTTGTAGTAATTATTTCTTCTTAGACTTTGTTACCGCGAAAATCACAACTGCTCCGACAACTATCACTGCAACAATAACGATGATAATTGCTGTCGGGAATGAGCCTTGTGCATCATCTGTTTGACCGTCGTCCGGGTTTCCTGCGCCCTCGTCGGTTTCGGTATCAGAAATTGCATCGTCATTCTTATCAGTATCAGTGGGTTTGCTTGTGTCCTTCGGCTCATCAGTTTCAACCGGATCCGCGGGAAGCTCGTAGTCCTCTATTGCAAGACCAACGTGAGCATAGATACCGATAACGTTATCCGTATTTCCAACGATTTCAGACCATGCTGCATTGCCTGCGCCGAATGCGGGAGAGGTTGCTTTGAGTGCAACATCATATGTTCCGTTTGTGGTGACATCATAGTTATCACCCGGTACATAACCTGCCTTCTTCGCATTCTCTATCGCTTCCTTAGACCATGTGGACGGATAGGTTGCCTTGTTTACATCATGAACTGCGGGAGCGAGGTTGGTGAACTGCGGGTCAACCGGATAGAGGTTGTTGATTCCTACAACTACACCCTTGATTGATTTGCCGATGTTGCTGTTGGAGCTGTAGTTATAGAAAATGTTGTTGTCATACTCTACACCGGTGTAGCCAGCGCCAACGGGATTTTCAACGCAGCCAGTGCGCGAATATACGATGTTGTTGTACATTCTGAAGTTGTTGGACTGGTTGTTGAAAAGTTCGCCCCAATTAAGGTGAGGAGTTGCGTTGTTGTAAAGAACGGTGTTGTTGATTACATCAACATTATCACTTCTGAAAGAGTGAATGCCCGAACCGCCGTTTTCGTAAACGAGGTTGTTTTCTATGAGTATTTTTCCTCTGTAAGGAAGATTGTCGAAAGTGTTATTGTTACTGTCGATGAGGATTCCGTTACCGTCACTGAGAGCTTTGTGTCCTACCCACGGGATAAAGTGACGGTTACCGATTGAAATGTTGTTGCGGAAGATGATCTTATAGTCCTCGGTGTTGTTGTCAACATCGATGTTACCGAGCGAACCGAGTCCGGAGGATGCGTACATGCCCCACCAACCATTATTAACCGAAACACAGTTCTCTATTGTTACATAGTCAGAGAATCGAGTGCCGATGCCGCCTGAGCAAAGCAGGGTTGCGGTACAGTTGCGAACGATTATGTGGTTAGGTACGATTACGCCGGGGTTGAGAACGCCATCTGAGAATTTATCAGGAGTGTGACCTGAGGTAGGCTCGATGCACATACCGTTAGTATTGGTAACACTGACCTTTCTTCCCCATTCGCTATCTGTCTTGAATTCCTTGCCGTAGTAAACATCCCAAGCCTGCTCGTAGGTAACCTCATCAGCAAGACCTTCAATGGTTAAGCCGTCGAAAATTACATAGCTTGCCTGAACGATAATGGTGTTCCATTCGCCGTTTGACTTGAGCACAGGCTTTTCACCGGGAGCTGCTTTGTAGGTGATATAAGCTTCCGGCAAACCCGAACGGGTAATTACAAACGGACCGTCGTTTGAATATACAGTCGACCAGCCGTACGGGATTTCGCTCTCGAAGATGATAACTGTATCGCCGGGGTTTGTCTTGAGATGTGCCGCTTGAATTGTCTTTAAAGGCTTATCCTTATAAAGACCGCTGTTGGAGTCACTTCCGATATCTCCGTCAACATAATATGTTTTGTATGTCGGAGTTTTAAGAACCTTGATTTCAACGCGGGTTTTGAGTATTCCGCCAAGACCATCGGAGGTTTCAACTACAAAGTTTACACCTACGGGGTCGGTCGATGCGCCGTAGTAAAGCGGGTCGTCTACAATGTATGCAGGCTTTACGAATTTATCACTCGGAGGAGTGTAGGTCCATTCGCCTGTCGCTGAATCGATCTTGACGCTTCCCTCATCGGCGGGGATATCCTTGATTATAGTGTATGTAAGCGGATCGCTGTCCTTATCGGTAGCTTCGATTTTGCCCTTAAGGGTAGTGCCCTGAGCGATAGCGTATGCGTATAGCTGAGTACCCTGAGGAACACTATTGATATGAGCGGATACGTTTGAATTGTTTACAAAAAGTCTGCCGAGGTTGTTGCATCCCTGGTCGCCCCACATGGGAACCCAGCCGCCGCTGAAGTAGCCGGCGCCTGAATCATCACGGCCTGACATGATATCAATTCCCACGAGTGAGAAGTTGTCACGCTCAGCCAAATTAGTGCCTTCGGCAAGAGGTGAAATGGAGTTCCACGGAATCGTGCAAAGGAGGAAATAACCGCCATTTACTTCAAATTGCTGTGCTTTTGCTGTCTTATTGGGAGCAGCCGAAACATAGTGGCACTGCGTGAAGCTTTCAGTAGGTCGCCACTGAATAATAACGTCATGCTCATCTCTTGCGCCGCTTGCGGTATTGTCACCGTCAATCATTATCTGAACGACGGGCGGATGTTCCGTAATCTCGCCATCTGTTTCCTTCGTTTGTATAGTATTGAAGGAACCGTCAGGGTCTTCTACAAAGAAGCCAAGGTAGAGATTTTGGTTGTCACACATAGCGCCAAAGCTGTTTGTGGCACCAATGTATTTTTGAAAATCCATCTTGCTGCTGAGGTCCCACTCGGAGAGAACAGGCTTGTCAAGCGTAGGAGTTCCGGGGTTCGCTACAAGCGGAGCCTTGGAAGCTCCAAGATAGAGAATACCCCATGTGTTAGGCAGGTTGTAAGCCATATCCTTGTTCCAAAGCCAGGTATGGCGAACGGAGCTTGTATGAGAGTCGTTATCGTTGTTTGAAACTTCAAGACCGATAACCGTATTTTGTGCAGCGGTAATTCCAAGTGATTCGAAGGGAATGTTTACCTCTACATTGAAGCCATCGGCATCTTCCTTTACCGAATAAAAGACTCCTTCAAGCTCAGTCTTTGTCCACTTGTCCTGTTTGCCGCCATGAATTTCAATTGTTCCGTCGTACTGAATGAAAAAGTGGTAGTCGTTTACTCCGTCGTAATTGTCACCCTTGCTGTGGTCAGCGTCGATGAAGATCTCGACTGAGTCGTTTTCGTAAATGTTTTCGCTTGTAAAGTCCTTGACAATATCGCTGTCAACAACATCAACTGCGATGCTCAGGTATTTGGCGTTCCATTTTGAGTCGAATGTACAGATGTTGTTGTAGATGGTAGCCTCTGTCTGCTGATTTACAGAATAGCGAAGCCCGCCCCATTCGCCAAGATCTCCGTCGACTGTTACAGGAGAACCTGACAAACTTGTGTCTGCGGTCGTGTACTTGCCATTGGCAAACGAAAGCATCGGTGCTGTATGCTCTTTGGCATTTCCTGCTTTAGTTGAAACAGCGAATTGGCGAGAGGGTAACAGCTCTGTTGTTTCCTCAGCCTGCACATTCTGCGCCATGGAAAGCACGCCAAGGCACAGAGCTGAGCTGAGAAAGCTTGCCAAAAGTTTGTTCATAGCAATCTTCTTGCATGAATAAGACATTTTTTTACCTCCAAAAGTGATTTTTGAGTTGTTGCTAAAAATATTATATATTAATTGAACAAATTTGTCAATATGTTCAATGTAATAAGCTATTCTTGACGCTTCCCATCACAAATTCTGACTATATGTTAAGCATAGCACAGCTTGTTTGTTGAACGGCGGTCAATCGTTTTTCTCGGTATGATTTTTTCTGAACAGGAATTCAAGCTTAGTTTCCGATACAATTACCGCAATGAAGATTAAAATAAATCCTGCCAAGCCCTTGAATGTCAGATTCTCGCGGCCTAAGGCTACCGAGAATATTACGCCGAAAACAGCCTCGAGTGACAGTATTATCGATGCTGTTGACGGGTCGGTATGCTTTTGGCCGAAGTTTTGAAGAGTGAGCGCAATACATGTGCAGAAAACTGTGAGATAGGCGATGCTTAGTCCTAAAGAGGGGCTGAATACTATCGACGGATAGTCAGAGCGTTCGGTTATCAGCGACAGAACGAGCGCGCATATTCCGCTTGAAGCAAACTGCAGTATAGTGAGAAGCACAGCATCACGAGTGCCTGTAAACTGAGATACCGCGATGATATGAAGCGCATAGAAAACGCCGCATGTCAAGGATAACAAATCTCCCATGCCGACAGTCAGTTCGTTTGTCAGAGAAACAAGGCCTATTCCGACAATACAGACCAAAGCTGAAACGATATTATAGCGGTCGGGACGCTTTTTCGAAATTCCCCATGCCATAAAAGGCACCATTACGCAGTAGACAGCAGTCAGAAACGCGTTCTTTCCCGGAGTCGTTTCGGGAAAGCTTATGCCTAAGGTTTGAAAGCAATATGCGGTAAACAGCAGTACTCCGAGGATCGAGCCCCGTACAAGATACTGCAAATTCAACAACTTCAGTCTGCTGTGAAAAACGATTGCCAAAATTACCGCCGCACTCAGAAAGCGGATAGCAAGCAGAACATTTGTCGGAACGGTATCTACAACATCCTTTACGATAATAAAGGAGCTGCCCCAAATTATTGTTGCAAGAAGCATTGCAAGCTTTGCAACTACACCAATTTTCAGATTTTTCATAGTGATCTCCATTCCGCCGCGCTGCGGCGGCACAAATACTACAATTAAATTAATTAAAAATGGGACGAGTCCCATTTTTAATCAATTTAAGGCGTGAAATCGTTTGCTTCATTACCCGCTAAACTAAACTTTCACGCTAACACTCAATTCTTTTAAACAATGCACAGCCGTGAGAGGCGCATGACACTTCTCACGGCTGATTATAGTATGAACGATTTAATGATTATATATTAGCCTCGACATACTCAACAAGGTCGCGAACAGTCTTGAGGTTAGGAATCTCTTCATCGGGAACTGTTACTCCGATTTTGTCCTCGACCTCCATAAGCATCTCAACAACGTCGAGAGAGTCAGCCTCAAGGTCTTCCATTATGTTGGTATCCTCGGTAATTTCATCAGCAGAAATATCAAGCTGCTTTGCGATGATATCAGCTATTTTTTCAAACATGGTAAATCCTCCAAAAATTAATAGTATTCCGGATGCCCGAATTTATTTTGATAGCTCTTTATTCGATGATTTTATATTGTCCCATCTTTCTGAACTTATCATATCTTTCATTATATAGCATCTCGCCGTCTTTTTCAAGTAGTAAAGCCAAATTTTGCAAAATATTTACTTTTAGGGCATCGGCAGTTGCATCATAGTCAAGGTGCGCTCCTCCCGATGGCTCATCGACGATTGAATCGATTATTCCGAGTTCAAGAAGGTCGCAGGCGGTCATACGAAGCGTTTTAGCGGCATCCTTTTCGCGTGAGGCATCCTTCCATAAAATGCTTGCAAAACCTCTCGGAGATATTACGGAATAGGTTGCGTTTTCGAGCATAATAACACGGTTTGCACATGCAATTCCGAGCGCGCCGCCCGAACCGCCCTCGCCTATTATTACGCTGATTATCGGAATTCGAAGGCCCATCATATCGCGAAGATTCTGCGCAATTGCAAGCCCTTGACCGCGCTCCTCGGCGGAAATTCCGCAGTCGGCACCCGGTGTATCGACAAATGTAATTATTGGACGGTGGAATTTTTCGGCAAGCTTCATCTGACGCATTGCCTTACGATAGCCCTCGGGATGAGCCATTCCGAAGTTCGCCTCTATATTCTCGGCAACGGTATGACCCTTCACATGCCCGATAACGGTTACGGGGATTCCATCAAGCTGTGCTATCGCGGTGTACATCGCTTTGTCATCTCCGAGCGCTCTATCTCCGTGAAGCTCAAGCACATCGGTGAAAATGCGGCTGACATAATCGTGTATTCCCGGGCGATTCTTATGGCGTGAAAGCGTGAATTTCTCAAGGGCATCGGTGAGATGCTCGGATGCTTTTTCAGCATTGATACCGCTCATTTGCGCTCACCGCCTCTCGATAATTTTATTACAAGTGCAATTTTGTCGGGAAGCTCCTCGCGTGGGACAATGCTGTCGACAAAGCCATGCTCAAGCTGAAATTCGGCAGATTGGAAATCAGCGGGAAGCTTTTTGCCGATCGTACCCTCGATAACGCGTCTTCCTGCAAAGCCGATGAGAGCCTTAGGCTCAGCTAAGATTACATCTCCGAGCATAGCAAAGCTTGCTTCGACTCCACCCGTGGTGGGGTCGCACAAAACGGTGATGTAAAGAAGTCCGGCGTCGCTGTGAAGTCCGACGGCGGCGCTGACCTTTGCCATCTGCATGAGCGAGAGCGTTCCCTCGTGCATACGAGCTCCGCCCGAGGCTGTGAATATAACGACAGGCAAGCGCTCGGTTATGGCGTCTTCAAACAGACGCGTGAGCTTTTCACCTACCGCAGAGCCCATTGAAGCCATCATAAAGGTCGAATCCATAACGGCGATCATGCACTCCTCGCCGCGAATTTTTGCGCGTCCGGTTACAACCGCTTCGTTAAGAGAGGTCTGCGCACGCAGACGGTTGACCTTTTCGGTATATCCCTCAAATTCGAGCGGATTCGCCGATGTTATGTTTTGGTAAAGCTCGGTAAAGCTTCCTTCATCGCAGGTGAATGCTAAACGCTCATGTGCGCTCAGCCGTGCATATGCTCCACAGTGTGGGCAAACTGCAAACGCTGCGTCGTATACTCGCTTTGATATCTCCTTTTTGCATTTCGCGCAAATGATTGTATCTTCAGCTGCCTTTTCGTCGGTTTCCGTTTTAGCCTTGTGCCTTAGCGATTCAGGAATGGTGATATACTGAGCTTTTTTTAACAAATCCTTTAGCAAACTACTCACCTCACTCTGACATCAGCTTTTTAATGTCAATATTGTCGAGAAATGAATTTGTATAATTTCCTTCCACAAACTCGGGGCAGCTCGTGAGAGCTAACTGAAAATCCCGATTGCAGCTTATTCCCGAAATAATAAATTCGGCAAGCGCACGACGCATGCGGATTATCGCCTCATTGCGGTCACGGCCGCTGACTATAAGCTTTGCAATCATTGAGTCATAGTAAGGCGGAACGGTGTAGCCCTGATAAACAGCCGCGTCAAAACGCACGCCAAGTCCGCCGGGAACATTAAAATCAACAATTTTACCCGGACACGGCGCAAATTCTCGTAGTGGGTCCTCAGAATTTATACGGCATTCGATAACATGACCGCTTGCTGTGATGTCACTTTGCTTAAAGCGGAGCGGCATCCCCGCAGCAATTTCGATCTGCGCTCTGACAAGGTCGATTCCGGTCAGACATTCTGTGACGGGATGCTCGACCTGAATACGGGCGTTCATCTCCATAAAGTAGAAATTTCTATCCGCGTCAACGAGATATTCGACCGTTCCTGCTCCAACATAGCCCGAAGCCTTTGCGGCGGCTATAGAAGCGGCACCCATTCTCTCGCGAAGCTCGGGGGTCATGAATGCTGAGGGCGTTTCCTCAAGCACCTTTTGATGCCGACGCTGCATTGAGCAGTCGCGTTCCATGAGATGAACGGTATTTCCAAATTTATCCGCAAGTATCTGAAATTCGATGTGGTGCGGGTCGCGAATAAATTTTTCGATGTAAACTCCGTCATAACCGAAGTTTGCGGCAGCCTCGCTTTTGGCAGTCGCAAACGCGTGGCGAAGCTCTGTTTTGTCGCTCGCCATTCGAATGCCCTTGCCGCCACCGCCGCTTGCGGCTTTAATCATAACGGGATAGCCAATTTTTTCGGAAATCTCCTCTGCCTGCTCTAAATCGGTGACGATTCCGTCTGAGCCGGGTACAACGGGAACTCCCGCAGCAACAACTGTGCGCCGAGCCTCAGCTTTGTCGCCGACAAGCTCAATGGAACGAGAGGTCGGGCCGATAAACTCGATGCCGTTTTCCTCACAAAGGCGCGCAAATTCGCTGTTTTCGGAAAGGAATCCATATCCGGGATGGATAGCTTCAGCTCCGACAAGCTTAGCAGCGGTCAGGATCGCATTCATATTTAGATAGCTGTCGCGTGAGTACGCGGGACCGATGCAAACGCTCTCATCTGCAATCAGTGTATGAAGCGATTCGCGGTCGGCATCTGAATAAATTGCCACGCTGATAATGCCCATGTCACGGCATGCGCGAATAACTCTCACCGCAATCTCGCCGCGATTGGCAATCAATATTTTTCTGAACATTTTGTCACCCTATTACTGTACCATGCACTTTATATCTGCTGTACAGCAAACCTCGCCGTTAACAGATGCTGTGCCCGTTGCAACAGCTAAACCGAAGCGGCATTTTACAAGCTCACAGCGAAGCTCGAGCGTTTCTCCCGGAAGCACCTTGCGCTTGAATTTTACATTGTCTGCGCCTGCGAAATACGCGATCTTGCCGCGGTTTTCGGGCATTCCGAGGATGACGACGGCACCGCATTGAGCCATGGATTCGAGCATTAAAACTCCGGGAAGAACGGGTGTGCCGGGGAAGTGTCCTTTGAAGAAATATTCCTCGCCGGTCAGCTGCCAGCGCGCTTCTGCAAATTTCCCGTCCTCTAAAGCCGTGATTTCATCAATCAGCAAAAACGGCTCTCGATGGGGGATGATTTCTTTGATTTGCTCTTTATTTAATACCATTGCACTCTCCTATTTGACGGCAATGAGCGGCTGACCGTATTCGACCATCTTGCCGTTTTCGAACAGGATATCCGTTACTGTGCCGTCCTTGTCGGCTTCGATCTCGTTCATGACCTTCATAGCCTCGATTATACAAATGATGTCGCCCTTTTTGATAGACTGTCCGACCTTGACAAACGGAGCTGCGTCCGGCGAGGATGCGGCATATGCCACTCCGAGAAGCGGAGCCTTGATTGTTTCAAGCTCGCTATTGCTCGCAGCGGCTTGTGCGTCCTCAGAAACGCTGCTTGTAGGCTTAACAGTATCGCTTGCGGGTATATGGCTGACCGTCTGAATGGATGTAGGTACAGTATAATTTGTTGCGACTGGAGTGTGACGGTCAAGCTTGATGCGGATATTATCAATCTCAAGCTCGAGGCTGTCGGTTCGGCTTGAATCAAGCTTATCAATAAGTCTTGAAATAAGCGCTTCAATTTGTGCTGCGTTGTTTAAATCGTTCATATTATTCCTTTATGCCGCGAGAAGCGGCTCTCATAGATTTTATTATGTGGTTGATGGCTTGAAGGTGGATTTATCTGTCGATTAAATTGCCTCGCCTTTTACATCAGCCCTCAAATTTCTTGAAAAGCAGGGATACATTTGTTCCGCCGAAGCCGAGGGAGTTCGACAGCGCATATCGAAGCTCGCGATTATTAGGCCTGAGAGGGGTGTAATCGAGGTCAAGCTCGGGGTCGGGCTCTTTTAGATTTGCCGTCGGAGGAACGATGCCGCGCTCAATTGCCATTGCGGTAATAATCGCCTCTGTAGCACCTGCCGCGCCGAGAAGATGTCCCGTTACGCCCTTTGTTGACGAAATCGAAACCTTGTACGCCGCTTCGCCTAGCGCCTTTTTGATTGCCAGCGTTTCAGAGGAGTCGTTGTGGTCTGTTCCTGTGCCGTGCGCATTGATATAATCTATCATGTCGGGAGTAATTCCACCCTCTCTGATAGCTCCCGAAATTGCGAGAGTTGCGCCCGATGCCTCGGGGTCGGGAGCGGTTATGTGATAAGCGTCGCTCGTAGTTCCGTATCCGATTATCTCACCGTAAATTTTTGCGCCGCGAGCCATAGCATGCTCGTAGCTCTCGAGCACGAGAGCGGCTCCGCCCTCTCCCATTGTAAAGCCGCTTCGTCTTTTGTCAAACGGAAGTGAGCATGTATCGGGGGTCGTTCCGTGAGTCAGGGCTGTCATGTTTGAAAAGCCTGCGACTGCCATTTTGGTTATGGTAGCTTCCGCGCCGCCTGCAATAACTACATCGGCATAGCCGTCCTTAATGTGACGGAAAGCCTCGCCGATCGCGGTTGCGCTTGAAGCGCATGCGGTAACCGTTGCGTAGCAGGTTCCCTTGAAGCCATATTTCATCGCTATGTGTCCGCAAGCAATATTGCTGATCATCATCGGGATAAAGAGCGGCGAAACTCTGCCCGGACCCTTTTCCATAAGCTTTGTGTGCTCGTCCTCGAGCGTTGAAAGTCCGCCGATGCCGCTTCCGAAAATTACTCCGCAGCGTGTAACATCAAGCTTGTCAGCATCAAGCTCGCTCATATCATATGCGCCCTTTGCCGCCGCCATTGCAAATTGGCAATAACGGTCCATTCTGCGTGCCGCCTTGGCGTCTATATCGTAATCGGTCGGTGCGAAGTTTTTGACCTCGCAGGCGAATTTGCACTTATAGTCCTCTGTGTCGAACGCGGTAATCTCATCAACAGTTGTTACTGCGCTGAGAACACGCTCAAAAAGCTCATCAGGGGTAGAGCCTGCCGGTGTGACAGCTCCCATGCCGGTAATTACAACTCGCATTTGTAATATCCTCCATATTAATAGGTTAGATTAAAGCGTGATAGCGCCATCAACGCAAAGCGTCTGTGCGGTGATATATGAAGCATCCTCGCTTGCCAAAAATGCCGCCGCATTTGCAATATCCTCGGGTTTGCCTGTGCGTCGGAGCGCAATTCTATCGCAAAGCTCCTTGCGTGTGTCCTCGCTAAGAGCACCCGTCATATCGGTTTCGATGTAGCCGGGAGCGATGCAGTTGACTGTAATTCCGCGGCTGCCGATCTCCTTTGCAAGCGATTTTGTAAAGCCGATTATAGCCGCCTTTGATGCTGCATAGTTGGTTTGTCCGGCGTTGCCGAAAATGCCGACTACCGACGAAATGTTAATGATTCTGCCATGACGAGCCTTCATCATTATCGGAACAACAGCCCTTGACATATTGTAAACCGATTTGAGATTGCAGTTGATAACAGAGTCAAACTGTTCCTCGCTCATTCGCATGAGCAGACCGTCGCGCGTTATTCCTGCATTGTTTATCAGTGCACAAATGCTCCCGAAACGCTCGACAACCTTGTCAACCATTTCTTTGCATTCCTCGTAGCGTGATACATCGGCTTTAAAAAGCTCACACTCAGCACCGTCAGCCAATGAGGCGTGAACTGCTTCAAGCGCGGCGTTTTGTGAACCGTTGTCCGAGCGGTAGTTGATAGCGACATTATAGCCGCGTGAGGCGAAGCCGCATGCGATGGCAAGACCAATCCCGCGCGCAGCACCTGTTACGATAACCGTCTTTTTTTCCATATCTATGCCCATGACCTGCAAATGCAGGTATGCCTTTCTTACCTGTTTATGTGCTATAAAGCATCCTACTTTATTTTAATTCCTGCTCTCTCAGACGAATGCTGCTTACCATTCGACTATTGCAACGCCGTATGTGAGCCCTGCACCAAAGCCTGCGATAGCAAGCTTGTCACCTCGGCTTAACTTCCCGGCACGGTTTAATTCATCAAGCAATATCGGAACGCTCGCGCTTGAGGTGTTGCCGTAACGCTCAATGTTTGTGGGGGCTTTTTCGGGGGCAAGCCCGAGCCGTTCAACGGCTGAGTTTATTATGCGGACATTCGCTTGATGCATTACGAGATATTTAAGCTCGGATGCTGATATGTCAGCGGCGGCTAAAGCCCCCTCAAGTGCTTCGGGAACTGCCTTCACCGCGAATCTGTAAACCTCGCGTCCGTTCATTTTGAGCCCGACCTGCACAGAGGCGTGATCAGCATTTGATAATGTACCATCCTCGTTCTTTCTGACTGGGGGCAGAGCCTTGGCAGTTATAGCGTCAGCACCCGTTCCGTCGGTCTTTATATAGGATGAAAGGAATCCGTGCTCGCTGTCGGCACTGACTACCGCTGCGCCTGCTCCGTCACCAAAGAGTATGCACGAGGAGCGGTCTGTATAATCGGTAATTCTCGATAAATTCTCGGAGCAGACTATCAAAATATTATTTATCCGCTTTGAGCCGACACGCTCGCTTGAGATAAACGCCGAGGCGGTTTCAAGCGCATATACAAAGCCTGAGCAGCCTGCGTTAAGGTCAAACGCAAAGGCGTTTGATGCGCCTATGTCGGCTTGAACATAGCAAGCAAGTGCGGGGGAGTAATTGTCGTTTGTTACAGTCGAGCATATCACGATGTCGATATCGAGCGGGGATAATCCCGATGCTTCAAGTGCGCGCTTGGCGGCAATAGCTGCCATTTCACGATTTGAGAGCTCGGTGTTGATTCTGCGCTCAGAAATTCCCGTTCGTTCGCGTATCCATTCGTCGTTGGTATCGACCATTCGCGAAAGTGCTTCGTTTGTGAGCGTGAAGTCCGGCAGGTATGAGCCGGTAGATATTATACGCGCAATGCGTTTGTCTTTTTTACTCATAGTATTGTCCTTCCCGTATGGCGGCTGCCACACAATTAAGATGGATTACTGAGAATATATTCTACCATACAAATTAATCGGAATTATTGACGAAATGTAAAAAATTACATATTATTGCAGGATTTGATTTTTGACGTATAGCGAACTGAATGATTGACAAAGCTCAATTTTTCATGTATAATCAAGGTGTAAAATGCTGTTTTGGGAGGCGATTTTGATGCTTTATGATGGCTCGAGCACGCTTGCTGTATTTGACGCTATTGCAAATTGCCGCGAGATAAGCAGAGCGGAGCTGTCAAAAATTACGGGCTTCAGTCAGGTTACGATTGGAAAGGCTGTCGATGCGCTTGAAGCCTGCGGCATTGTGACACAATATAAAAAGGAGCGAAGCACAGTCGGAAGAAAGACGGGAATTTGTCGGCTTAACGAGCGATATGGCATGCTTGTTTTCGATTATGACTGCATGCGCTTTCGCGTAACGGATATAAATTTAAATGAGCTTGGCGAATTTGAGCTAAAAAATATCGAGGACTCTCTGAGTGTGGGCTTTTTGCGCTTTGCCGAATTGTTTGACGGAGAGCTGATTGGCATTGGATGCATTGTGCCAGAGGGCAAAATGGCAGAATACAGCGAAAAAATACGAGAAATATTCGGGCAAGCTCCCGAGCTTCTTGTTGACAGCGGTTCTGCCTTGACCCTCGCAAATTCGAAACGCTTCGATATATCGAGCATAGCTGTATTTTTGCGAATTCGCGAGAGTGTAAGCGGTTCGATAATGCTTGGCGACAGGCTTTTTCGAGGCGCAAGAGGACGGGCAGGTGACTTTTCGCGGATTTTTGGAGATAAAGCCGAGCTTTCGCAAAGGCTACCCGAAATATGTGCGATGCTTGACCCGGAGTTCATTCATATTGCAAGCGATGATGTGCTGTCAATCCCCGATTTACCCGAGGGAGTACAGCTTATAGTTGAACGCTTTGACGATTGCAAAAGCGCGATTGACGGCGCTTTGCTGATGTTAAGAGAAAATTGGGTGCGCTCAAAAATCGAACAAAAGAGTGAATAATTGCGCTGTCTATGAGCAGAATAATTATGAAGTCATCTATGTTGGCTTTATATTATTTCAAAGAGGTAAATGACATGGAAAACAAGACTCCCAACCATTCCATTGAATGCTCTGTTAAGCAGTGCGCTCATCACTGCGGCAATGTAAACTTCTGCGCACTCGACTCGGTTCGCATCGCAACTCACGAAGCTAACCCTACCGAATGCAAATGTACCGACTGTGAATCGTTCAGAGCAAACGACTCCTGCGGTCCAGGCATGAGTAACTGCAACGCATAACAAAAATCGCCCGAGAGATTTCTCTCGGGCAATTTTTTAGTTTTTATGCGAATTTGTAGCCAAGCTCAAGTGCTTTCTTGTTTTTATCGATCAGCGCCGCTTTCGATGCCGGAATGCCGTCAATCATATGATTTAGGAATTCGTCATACTCAAAGAGCCCCGTGAGCTTCAAAAGATATCCGAGTATGATGACATTTGCCATGCCGGAAAGTCCGTTGTCGGATGCCATCGAGGTTGCGGGGATTCCTGCTACCTTTACATCATCACGTCCGAGGTCTGCATTGATGAGAGAGGAATCGTAAATAACGAGTCCGCCTGCCTTGACATTCGGAACAAATTTTGTAAAGGAGGGAAGGTTCATCGCAATGAGAAGGTCGGGGTTTACAACCAACGGAGAGCCGATTTCCTCATCGGAGATAATTACGGAGCAGTTAGCCGCGCCGCCGCGCATTTCGGGACCGTAGGACGGGAGCCACGAAACCTGAAGATCGGTGTCCATCGCGATTTTTGCGAGCTGCTTGCCTGCGAACAGAATACCCTGGCCGCCAAAGCCTGCAAGAAGAATGTTCGTCGTTGCCATATCAGTTATCCTCCTTTGTAGAGGTGGGGTTGAGAGTCTTTACGTCGGTGTCCTTGTAAACTCCAAGCGGATAGAACGGAATCATATCTGTCTTGAGCCATTCGAGAGCAGCCTCGGGAGTCATGCCCCAGTTTGTCGGGCAGGTCGAGAGAACCTCGACAATTGAAAGTCCCTTTTTGTCGATCTGATTCTGGAATGCCTTTTTGATTGCCGCCTTAGTCTTCTTAATGTTAGGTACAGTGTTAACCGCAACACGCTCAGCGTAAGCAACGCCGTCAAGGGTAGACATCATCTCGCATACGCGAATAGGTGAGCCCTGAATGCGGCGATCACGTCCGTAAGGAGAGGTTGTTGTTACCTGACCGGGAAGCGTTGTGGGTGCCATCTGACCGCCGGTCATACCGTAAATGCAGTTGTTGATGAAGATGATTGTAATGTTTTCACCGCGCGCACCTACATGAACGGTTTCGGCTGTACCGATAGCCGCGAGGTCGCCGTCACCCTGATAGGTGAATACGATGTTGTCGGGATGTGTGCGCTTAACGCCTGTTGCAACTGCCGGAGCGCGTCCGTGAGCTGCCTGGATCATATCGCACTCAAAGTAGTTGTAAGCGAATACGGAGCAGCCTACCGGCGCAATGCCGACTGCCTTGCCGCAGATGTCAAGCTCGTCTAAAACCTCTGCAACGAGTCTGTGAACAATACCGTGTGTACAGCCCGGGCAGTAATGGAAGGGCACGGGCGAGAGTGATTTCGGTTTTTCAAATACTACCATTTTATATGTAACCTCCTGAATTTATAAAGAGGCGGAGATTCTTTCGATTTCCGCGAGGAGCTCAGCCGGAGAGGTGATGACTCCGCCTGTGCGTCCGAAGAAAGATACGGGCTTTTTGCACTCTATTGCTACCTTAACATCGTCAACCATCTGACCCATGTTAAGCTCGCTGACGAGGAAATGCTTTGCTGTGTCTGCAAGCTTTGCAAGTGCCTTCTTAGGATACGGCCAAAGAGTGATGGGGCGGAAAAGTCCGACCTTAATACCATTGGCACGAGCTGACGCGATTGCAGTCTTTGCAATACGCGAGGAGATTCCGTATGCGACGATTACGATATCAGCGTCATCGCACATGTATTCTTCATATTTAACTTCTTTTTCGCAGATTTCGTCATAACGCTTGTAGCGGTCGAGAATCGAATTTTCAAGCACGTTGGGGTCAATAAAGAGCGAGTTGATTATGTTCTTGCTGCGCTTGCCCTCGGTGCCGTTTGCAGCCCAGGTCTTTTCGGGGATCTCACGCTTTGTAACAATCTCGAAGTCAACCGGCTCCATCATCTGACCGAGCGCGCCGTCAGCGAGAATCATCGCGGGAGTTCTGTAAATATCTGCAAGGTCAAATGCCTCTGCGGTAAGCTGAGCCATTTCCTGAACAGTAGACGGAGCTAAAACGATGATGTGCTCGTCGCCGTGACCGTTAGCCTTTGTTGCTTGATAGTAGTCCTGCTGAGAGGGCTGAATGCCTCCGAGTCCGGGGCCTCCGCGCTGTACATTTACTATAACGCAGGGAAGATCGCATCCGACTATGTATGAGATGCCCTCGCTCTTGAGCGAGATTCCGGGGGATGAGGATGAGGTAAGGCAACGTGAGCCGGCTGCAGCCGCACCCATGATCATGTTGATAGCGGAAACCTCAGACTCAGCCTGAAGGCAAAGACCGCCGACCTTAGGCATGCGTTTTGCCATATATTCGGAAATTTCGGTTTGCGGAGTGATAGGGTAGCCGAAGAAGTGGAGGCAACCGCTCTTGATAGCAGCCTCGGCGATAGCTTCGTTACCTTTCATTAATACTTTCTTAGCCATTTGTTTGTCCTCCTGTTCAGTCCTTCTCGACCGTGATCACAACATCGGGGCACATCGTAGCGCACATTGCACACGCGATACATTTTTCTGCATCGGTAATGCGTGCGGGATGATAGCCCTTGTTGTTGAGAGCGTCATGGTCGAGGGTGATAATTTTCTTGGGGCATGCGAGAACACAAAGTCCACAGCCCTTACAAAGATCCTCGGTAAAGGTTACTTTATTCATTTTTCTCCTCCATGATAAAAAGAATTGTTAATATAATTGCTTAGTGGCGTTTTTAATGAAAAAGAAATTATCGCCTTTAAGCTCTGTGCTCAGATTGTCGGGTGCGCAGGTGCACAAAAGCGGCAAGCCGCATTCGTCGGCAAGCTCCTTTGCCCATCCGATCGCGTCCGTTATATCCTCGGCAGTGGTTTCCGCACCGAGGTTTGAGTTATGAATAACACCGGTTGCACGAAGTCGTCCGCAGTATTCTATTTCGCGAAGTATCTCCACAGCATCCGAAATGTTTTCGGTCAGCGGACGGTATTTGTTTACCACATAGAGTAGGTCGTATTTGCCTTCCACAAAAAATCGGTTATACATTCCGAGCGCAACGGCACCGTTGTCACCGCCGACATCAATGATGGTCACACGCTCGGGCTCTCTTTGAGCCGCCTCAAGCGCACCGAGCACTGTCGGTGGAAGAGAGGGAATATCGACATTGGTGTTTGCAAAATCGGGGACAATACATTTTACCCCGAGTGCTTCGAGCTCGGATTTGTTGTCTGCGGCACGAAAATACGGATTGACAATATCGAGGTCAATAAGTGTAACCTCTCTACCATCGGATGCAAGCTCTTTTGCGAGATTAACGGCAAAGTTCGTTTTTCCTGCACCAAAGTGACCTGCGACAACTATCAGGTTTTTGAGATTTTCGAGTACATTCTGCATAGCTACCTACATAAATTCGAATTAATCGACGGATTATCCGCTAGGAATCAAATAACATAAATATATTATATCATACAATCAACTAAAATAAAAGAACATTTTTTTAAATTTCTCAAGTTTTTTTTATCGTCGTATTGTACATATTTTACAGCAAAATTCTGTTATAATTTATTTGACTAAATTTTTCGGAAAGGTTTGAAATTTTTTTTGTTTTGTGATAGAATATATACAGATACCCTTTTTTATAAAAATGAGTGAATAATTTTGCGTGCAAAAGGAACGGTCGTATGGAATATATCATGATGGCGATTTCCTATATCTGGAATATTATCTCCGACATAACTTTAATAGATATTATTGATATAGCGATAGTAGCGTTCGTCTTTTATTATATCTATAAATTTATTCGTGAGAGGCGTGCGGGCAAGCTTGCCGCAGGTATATTAATTCTGATATTGGTTCTCTTTTTGAGCGATGTTTTGCAGATGAACGCGATGCAGTTCATTTTGCAAAATGTATTTCAGGTCGGTATGATCGCACTGATTATAGTCTTTCAGCCCGAGCTTCGCTCTGCGCTTGAAAAGGTCGGAGCGGAACCGCTTAAGGGTCTTCGCAGTATTGGCGACTCAAAGACAAGAACCGGTGCTCAAACCGCCGCTATGATTTCTGAGGTTACTCAGGCGGTGTGCGATATGTCGTTTGACAAAACCGGCGCACTTATAGTTATCGAGCGCTCAACAAAGCTTGGAGATATTATCACGAGCGGAACGGTTGTAAATGCTAATCCCACTTCATTTTTGATACGCAATATCTTCTTTAATAAGGCACCGCTTCATGACGGTGCGATGGTTATACGCGACGACCGTATCTGGTCGGCGGGATGCTTCCTGCCTCTATCTACAAACGACGATATAATAAAGGACCTTGGAACACGTCACCGCGCCGCGATCGGAATGAGCGAGAACAGTGATGCCGTAATTATTGTCGTTTCCGAGGAAACGGGAACGATTTCTATAGCACTTGACGGACAGCTTCACCGAAACTATTCATATAATACACTAAAAAACGAGCTTACCTCTCTGCTTCAGAAAGAGGAGCCTGCAGCAAATCCCGTCAAAAAGGGCGTTGGCTTCCTTCGCGGAAAAAGGGAAGAGAAAGCTGATAAGCAGTAGTATTTGAAATTAAACGAGCAATTTTTGAAAGGATACAGCGATGCCTGAAGATAAAGATATAACTCAAAATGGTGACGAGTACGAACGTCATGTCGCCGAAAACAGCGGTGATTATCAGGTAAAATCGGGTAAATATGAGCATATTATCGCAAAAGTGCTATGCGTTCTTGCGGCAGTAGTTCTTTGGTTTTATGTTGTGGGAACCGATTCCTCAACCGATGAAACCACGATATCCGGCGTAGCGATAGAGGTTCGCGGTATAGAACTGATTCAAGAGGTTCAGGGGCTTTCTGTTATAAGCGGATACGACTGCGTAGTCGATGTAACGGTTCGGGGTGCAAAATCTTCAATAAAGCATCTTGATGTTGAGGATATCAAGGCGTATGTCGAGGCTGTGGATATTACAGAAGCGGGTGAATATGCGCTTGAGGTTCACACGACCTTGCCGAGCGGTGTTACGCTTGCAGGACAATCGGCTAATTTCATCAATATTTATGTTGATAAACGCACAACTGTAAGCATTCCGGTTAAGGTTGAGCCGTCGTTTACTATCGAGTCAACATACACGCTCGGAACACCTGAGCCCAGCATTGAGATGGTGAATGTAAGCGGCCCTGCTGAGGAGCTTGAGAAAATTTCCAGCGCGGTTGTGTCGCTTGATCTCGGCAGAGTAACAAAGACAATGACGGCTACGGGCAAGCTTGAGCTTGTTGATGAAAGCGGAGCAAGAATTACAAATCCGTATGTTAAAATGCAAACCTCAGAGGTTTCGGTCAGAATCCCCGTGTATACCTACAAGGATATACCCTTGACTGTCGATTACAAATACGGCTATTACAACGACTCCAATGTAAATATAAAGATTACGCCTGCCTCGATCCGAATCAAGGGAGATCCCGATGAGCTCGAAAAAATCGAGAATCGCGCTGTATTGCAGCTTGACGAAAAGAAGATAACGGGCGACAGTACGCTTTCGGCAACTATCATGCTTCCGGATGGTATTGAAAATGTTAGTCAGTCGCGAACCGCTGAGGTTGCGATTACACATAAAAATACCGAAACCCGTTCGATCGTCGTATCGAATATTTCGGTGGTTAATCCCAACGGTCTGCGCTACTCGCTTGAAGCAGATTATATAACTGTTCAGTTCAGAGGTCCGCTCTCACTCGTTTCGCTGTTAAACAGAAACAATGTTACTGCGACCATTGACCTCGGATATCTTAATAATGCGTCGGGAACTGTTTCCGTGCCCGTTTCCATCTCGGTAACAAGCGTTCTTTCGGGAAGCGTTTGGGAAATAGGCGAATACAAGATGAATGTCACTATAGGTTGATATGCGTAAAATAGTTATTGTAAAAAATTTGCGGCTGCCATTGACGGCGTCCATTGAGGACAGCTTTTTGGCCGCAAAAAAGAAGCTTTCACTTGACGGCGGAGAGTTCATCTCCGCCGCACTTCATAAACGCTCTATTGATGCAAGACGGCGTGGGGATGCACCGACCTTTGTTTATTCGGTAACGGTCGAATGCGAGATCTCCGAGGCTAAGTGCCGTAAAATATCGGGTATTTCCGATGTTGAGATAATTAAGCGCGAGGAGCTTTGCGTTACATACGGAAAAGAGCAGATAAACAATCGTCCGCTTGTCGTAGGCTTTGGACCTGCGGGAATGTTTTCCGCGCTTTTGCTTGCAGAGCACGGTTATCGTCCGATTGTGATTGAGCGCGGTGGAGATGTTGCAGAGCGAAGCGCGGCTGTTAATGAGTTTATCAAGACGGGAAGACTTAATACGGCTTCAAATATTCAATTCGGCGCCGGGGGAGCGGGAACTTTTTCCGATGGAAAGCTTGTTACCCGCATACATGACCCACTTTGCACCTATGTGCTTGAAAGATTTGTCGAATTCGGTGCTCCGAGAGAGATTTTGTGGCTTGCTAAGCCGCATGTCGGAACAGACCGCCTTGTTGGGATAGTTGATGGAATCGCAAGGCGAATAACCGAGCTTGGCGGCGAGATACGGTATAATACAATGCTTGACGATATCGTGATATCAAACGGCTCGGTCACAAAAGCTATTCTTAAATCAACATCCTCGCAAATGCATAGCGACGAGCTTGAAATAAGCGCGCTTATACTTGCTATCGGGCACAGCGCGCGCGATACCTATGAGATGCTGGCGTCGCGAGGACTGACCTTGATTGCCAAGCCGTTTTCGGTCGGTGTTCGCGTAGAGCATCTTCAAAGCGATATCAATAGCGCGCTATATGGAAAATACGCTGACCTGACCGATAAAAACGGAAAGCCGATTCTCCCTCAAGGCGAATATGCGCTATCGATGCGCGAGGTTCAGAAAAACCTGAAATCCGATACCGCGAGAGGTGTTTACACCTTCTGCATGTGTCCCGGCGGTGAGGTTATGGCATCTGCGAGTGAGGTCGGAGGTGTCGTTACAAACGGAATGAGCAGATACGCTCGTGACGGAATGAATGCCAATGCCGCAGTAGCTGTTTCGGTGTTCCCCGAGGATATCGGCGGAGGCTGGTCTGACGGCATAGCGTTTCAACGCTCGCTTGAGAGGGCGGCATTTAATGCGGCGGATGTCGGACTTTATGACTACAGAGCCCCGGTTGAAACACTCGGAGATTTTCTTGACGGAAAAACATCCGGTTTTACAGAGCCTAAGAGAATTATGCCAACCTATCGAAACGGAGCTTTCACGCTTTGCGATCTCTCGTCAGTGCTTCCGGGCTTCGTTTCGGATATGCTAAAAAAGGGCTTTGGAAATTTCGGAACAAAGCTTCGCGGCTATGATGTGCGCGATGCGGTCTTGACGGGCGTTGAAACGCGAACATCATCTCCGGTCAGAATAATCCGTCAGGGTGAAATGACTGCTTCAGCGGCGCAGAATCTCTATCCTTGCGGAGAGGGCGCGGGATATGCTGGCGGTATTACAAGCGCGGCAGTAGACGGGATGCGCACTGCGATGGCTTTAATGAATAAATTCGCTCCGTTTGATAAATAACGGGTTTTGCATGCAAGATACTAATGCATGCAAAATTCTATTGCATGCAAATCAAGATTTACATGCAACAAACATACAATATATATATATTGCTTTTTACGGCTCTCGCGCTTGAATGTCGGGAGCCGTTTTTTCTTAAAACATGGTCAAAAACGGAGAATTCGCGAGGATTTTTAAGATTTTTGCATATTTTCCCAAGAAAACAGCAGAAAAACGCAGATAATATAAAAAATTCTAAAAAATTATGATTTTTTTGAAAAAACTATTGATTTTTTTTTATAACTCTGCTACAATAATGCTGTCATGATATTTTAACATAGCAAAGCGTTAAATCATCATGAGGGTGTATTTCGCCGACGATTTGTTTTGCCATCTCTTTCCGGTCGTCCGATGCCGTTTTGTCGGAGTATTGGTTCGGGGTGTTTTTTTTCGTTCGGCAGCAAAAATTAATTTATAAGGAGCAATCAGAACAAAATGGACAAAAACAAAATCATCGAACTGAAAAACATCACCATGGAGTACGAAGGCGAGAAGGTATTGAAGGGCATCAACCTCGATATCCACGACAAGGAATTTGTAACTCTCCTCGGTCCGTCCGGCTGTGGAAAGACGACAACTCTGCGTATCGTCGGAGGCTTCATTACTCCCGATTCAGGTGACGTGTTTTTCGGAGGCAAGCGCGTAAACGACATTCCGCCGTATAGGCGCCCTGTCAACACTGTTTTTCAGAAATACGCTTTATTCCCACACTTGAACGTTTTCGAAAATGTAGCCTTCGGACTTCGTCTTAAAAAGACACCCGAATCGGAAATCACTCGACGTGTAGGCGAAATGCTTGAGATAGTTGACCTTAAAGGCTACGACAAGCGCGGCGTCAATCAGCTATCGGGCGGTCAGCAGCAGCGTATTGCCATTGCTCGCGCGCTGATTAACAACCCGAAGGTGCTTCTTCTCGACGAGCCGCTTGGCGCACTCGACTTAAAGCTCAGAAAAGAGATGCAGATTGAGCTTAAAAAGATTCAACAGCGTCTTGAAATAACTTTTATTTATGTAACACACGACCAGGAGGAGGCTCTCACAATGAGCGATACCGTGGTCGTTATGAAGGACGGTACCATCCAACAGATAGGTACACCTCAGGATATATACAACGAGCCGATCAATGCTTTTGTTGCAGACTTTATCGGCGAATCCAATATTCTTCCCGGAATTATGCACCGCGATCACCTTGTTGAATTTGCAGGCAATAACTTCGAGTGCGTTGACTCCGGATTTGCTCCGATGGAGCCCGTAGATGTTGTTATTCGCCCTGAGGATATCACTCTCGTTCCTGCATCCGATGAGGTGCTGAACGGAGTGGTTGAAAACGTACAGTTCAAGGGCGTCCATTATGAGATTATTGTAAAAGCCTACTCTGACACATGGATAATCCATTCAACAAAGGCTCCGCAGGTCGGACAGATTGTTGGTATTACCCTGACTCCCGAGGATATCCACATAATGAAAAAGAGTGAGGTCAAAAAGGTGAACTATTTCACTGACCATCATGAGGAGGGCAGCCAAATTGAGCAGCAAATCTAAATTTGTAGCCGCTCCTTACCTTGTATGGATGGTGATATTCATAGTAGTGCCGCTTCTTCTTATCGCGGTATTCGCCTTTACCACAACCGTACCGTGCGATATTGACGGAAATATGCTTTCCGATGAGGAGCTTGCGGAGTATCTTCTCGAATGCGAGGAAAACGAGGTCGAGCCCGAGCTGACCGAAAAAACGATTTTCACAATCAGCAACATTCTTGAAGTCAGCAAATATACGACCGTGCTTATTAATTCGGCATGGCTCGCGCTTATTGCGACCGCGATCTGCCTTGTTATTGCATATCCGCTCGCGTATATGATCTCACGCATGTCATTCTCTCGTCAGAAGCTGACATTAATGCTTGTTATGCTTCCGATGTGGATGAACTTTTTGCTCCGCACCTACGCGTGGATGACGCTTCTCGAAAAGAACGGACTTATCAATAAATTCTTCGCGCTTTTCGGAGTTGGCCCGTTCAATATGATAAATACGCAGGGCGCGGTAGTTCTCGGCATGATTTACAACTATTTGCCCTTTATGATTCTTCCGCTCTATTCTGTAATGACTAAGATTGACGACCGCACGATCGAGGCGGCGCAGGATCTCGGTGCGAACGGTTGGCAGGTAATTATGCGAGTTATTATGCCTCTTTCGATGCCCGGTGTTGCTTCGGGTATAACAATGGTGTTTGTTCCGTCTGTTTCCACATTCATCATTTCCAGAATGCTCGGCGGCGGAACCAATATGCTTATCGGTGACCTTATTGACCTGCAATTCCTCGGAAACGCATACAATCCAAATCTCGGCGCGGCGATCTCGCTCGTGTTGATGGTGTTTATCTTCCTCTGCATGTCAATAACCAACCAGCTCGACAATGAGGATATGGAGGGAGTGCTGTTATGAAAAAATTCACCTCGAAGATTTACATATTTCTCGTATTTCTTTTCCTCTATGCACCGATTCTCGTGCTGATTGTAAACTCCTTCAACGAGTCAAAGAGCCGTACGGTTTGGACCGGCTTTACCTTCGATTGGTATATTAAGCTGTTCAACAACGAGGTGATTTTAAAATCTCTCGCAAACACGCTCATTATTGCGGCAATTGCATCTGTAATAGCTACGATCCTCGGAACTGCGGCGGCAATCGGTATTTACAGCATGAAGAAGTTTGCACGTTCGTTTGTTATCAATATTACATACATCCCGATAATGAACTCGGAAATGGTTACGGGCGTTTCGCTGATGCTTTTATTCGTGGCTCTTAATATTGACCTCGGATACTTCACCCTTGTTTTAGCGCATATAACCTTCTGCGTTCCGTATGTAATTCTGAATGTACTGCCAAAGCTTCGTCAGATGAACCGCAATCTTTATGACGCAGCGCTTGACCTCGGATGCAATCCGTTCCAGGCGTTCAGACATGTCGTTATTCCTGAGATAATGCCCGGTATCATCACAGGCTTTCTCATGTCTATCACATACAGTATCGACGACTTTATTATCAGCTACTTTACGCATGGTCCCACATCTCAGACACTACCGATTACAATTTACTCAATGACGCGCCGCAAGGTATCGCCCGAGGTAAATGCGCTGTCGGCAATAATATTTGTGGTCGTTCTGCTCGTTCTTCTTATTATGAATATCAGGGATATTCGTTCTTCTGCGCCCGAAAAGCGCAAGAAAGGAGGAGCGGCATGAATAGCTTCGTAAAAAAATCACTTGCATTTATGCTTTCTGCGGCACTCGCAATTCCCGCCGCAACTGCTGTATCTGCCGATGAGCTTGATTATTCGGACAGCGTTGATTGGGATAAGTTCCGTGGGCAGAATATCACCATCAATGTTTACAACTGGGGTGAATATATTGCGGTTGATGACGGCTCGGAGGACGCGTTCGATACTAACGCGGAATTTGAGAAGCTGACGGGCATAAATGTTAACTATACGAACTTCGCTTCAAATGAGGAGCTCTATGCAAAGCTGAAAAACGGCGGTGCTACATACGATATCATAATTCCGTCCGACTACATGATTGCCCGTATGATCAACGAGAATATGCTCGAAAAGCTTGATTATTCCAACATTCCGAATTACGACAGTATGATAGATGAAGAATTCAAGCATATGAGCTATGACCCGAATGATGAATATTCCGTGCCGTACATGTGGGGAATGGTAGGTATTATCTACAACACCACGCTTGTTGACGAGGAGGATGAGATGGATACCTGGTCCATCCTCTGGAACGAGAAATACGCGGGTAATATCCTGATGTTCAGTAACTCTCGCGATGCATTCATGGTAGCGGAAAAATATCTTGGATATTCAATGAACACAACCGACGAGCAGCAGCTTAGAAATTCCGCGTTTGCGCTGACTGAGCAAAAGCTTCTCGTTCAGGCTTATGTCATGGATGAGATTTTCGACAAAATGATTGGTGGCGAAGCGGCAATCGCTCCGTATTACGCAGGCGATGCGCTGACGATGATCGAAGATAATCCCGACCTTGCATATGCTGTGCCAAGAGAGGGAACCAATCTGTTCGTTGACGCGATGTGCATTCCCAAAGGTGCGAAGAACAAGGAAGCGGCTGAGATGTACATAAACTTTATGTGCGAAACGCTCACCTCGCTTCGTAACTGCGAATACATTGGCTATTCGACCCCTCAGAAATATGTGCTCGATTACCTTGACCCAGAGCTTGCGGAGGATCCGATTGCTTATCCCGATGATGAAGTACTTGCAAATACCGAGGCGTTCATTGCGCTTCCGGATTCGACTACAAAGCTTATTGATGAGCTTTGGACATCGATACTGACTGCAAACGAAACGCCACCGTGGACTATACCCGTATTCCTGTTTGCATGCCTTGCGCTCTCGATCGGAATCAACGTGTATCGCTCGGGCAAAAAGAAAAGAACCACCGATTAATTAAGATCAGTGAAAAGGTTGCCGCATGTAAAGTGCGACAACCTTTGTCGTCCCTTTTTAGATTTTTGTTGCTGAACGCCTATAAATCTTATTCACCGTCGAAATGCACAATGAAATGCCGCACAGCTCGATTTACGGCATTTACTCACAGTAATACTGCATTGGTGCTTAAAATCGTTTAAAATGAGCCACAGGACGATTATAAACAAGATACGACAAAAGCGGAGGCACGAAGCCTCCGCTTTCTCTCTATTTAACTGTTCGACATATTGAAATTTTCAGGTCTCACCCAATTATTATATTTTCTCAAAATATACAATCGTTTCTAAACACTTGTCATTCTCTCCAATTGGAAGCAAATCGCCTTTTGATATCTTTCCGATAATTTCTTTTCTTATTTCACTATCCTTGTATTTTAGACCAATCTCACTACACACGGAGATAAAGTGTTCCAATGAAGAATATACGGCATTTCTTTGTTTAAGATAATCATAAGTTTGCGAACCTGTCTCATAGAACCACTCGATGACTGCAAATCTACCATTGGATTTCAAGCATCTGCTAACCTCTTTTAAAAGTCCTCTGTAATTATCAACATTGTTCAACAGATTTCCAGAAAAAGCATCTATACTGCCATCGTCAAATGGAAGAACTTTATCTAAATCTACATCAAAAATATAAAAACGGTTATCCGTATTTGCTTTTTGATGGGCATTGATTATTTTTGTACATGCATCAGTTGCAACAAAAATACTATCATCTTTCAAAAAATTGAAAACAGGAGAAAAGTATCCTGACGGTCCGCTGGCAAGGTCTACGGTAACACCACCTAGTTCCGTTATATATTGAAAATATTTTTTCTTTTGAGCATCAGTGCCAATATTGTTTAAATGAACTTTATACTGC
>JAZNMQ010000071.1:0-22655 GCA_045579745.1 Candidatus Flemingiibacterium sp.
AAGAGTTAGTCCTGCCACCCTCAAAAAGAACCTGGCGTTGATCAACGCCAGGCCTAAAAAAGTTTTAAATTACAATAATCCTTTGGATTTATTTCAAGATTCTATCAAAAAGTGTTGCACTTAGCTTGACAATTCATCGTATTTATTTCTCGGATTTTGTGTCGTATGCCGCATCTACAGGGCATACATTAACGCAAATATTGCAGTCCTTGCATTTGTCTTGATTAATGCTGAATTTTCCCTCATTGCTGATATCTATAGCGTGAAACGGGCATTCAACATCACATGTACCGCAGCTTATGCAGCGGCTTTGATCTATTGCATGATGTGCCATGGCTATCTCCTATTTATTTTTGATTATTTAGCAGCCCTCTTGCGATGCTTCAGCACACGAAGCTTGACATAAAGCCCCGGCATTTTGTTTACGAGGAAATCCTTCAAGCTGTTGCGGACCGAAGCATAAGCATCGTGCACCTTTACAAGGAATTTGTAGGGCACATGCTTGCCGGTGACTCGCATATCGAGCCATTTTTCATACGGCTTGCCGAGCCATTCGGGCATTTTGTACGCAAGCTTATATCTCTTTACGAAGTGCATAAAATATGCTTCAACGAACAAAACCTGCTCCTCGGGGAATTGCGGCTGAACAAGCGGAACGCGCCTTTTCGTCAGGTCCCCCTCGGGAATAAAGCCCGCTTGCTTTGAAATATCATACAGCACCGTTCCCTCGTAGGGATAGAAAATGTTCGGAATAGTTCTGTCCGAGCGGATTCTCGCATTAAGCTTGATAGTTTTAAGCGCGCGATGGATATCCTCGTGAGGCAGTCCGATGATGTTGTATGTGAGCTGAGCAATGCCGTACTTGTGGAACCAGCCCGAGCAGCGAATTATCATCTCATCCGTCTGATAACGGCGCAAATATTTGAAGCGCATCTCCGGATCTCCGCTCTCAAGACCCATATCAATCGTATAAAAGCCTGCTTCCTTCATCTTTTTGACAGTATCTTCGGTTAAGATATCGAAGCGGATGTTTCCCGTGCAAGGAAGTCCGATCTCCTGCTTGTACATATCTATAAAGCGGTCGAACCACTCAGGGAACATATTAAAAATAGCGTCACGGAAGTTTATAAATTTGATATAGGGATGCTTTGAGATTAAGGTTTTAAGATACAATATTGCATTTTCCGGCGAGCGGAAGCGCGCATAGATCTTCTTATTCGGATAGACCTTTCTGAAATTTCCGTTTCCGCAATATGTGCAGTTGTAGAAGCATCCGCGGCTGACAACGACTATCGCGGTGTTGACCTTGGAGGATTCGAGATTGTCGAAATCGAATAAATCAAAATCGGGTATCGGAATACGATCAAGATCTGCAAAAAGCGGTCTAATTGGATTCTTCTTTATCGAACCGTCCGGCATTTTGAAGTACAAGCTCTCGATATTTGTATAATCCTCGCCGTCACGCATTTTATCGCATAACTCAAGCTCGGCATACTCACCGTCGCCGACGCAAACACAGTCCACTCCCTCAACCGCGATAACCTCATCGGGCACGAGTGTGCAATGATAGCTTCCGCAGACGACGAAAGCATCGGGGCAGACTTCCTTAGTCCACTTTATATAGTCAATGCAGTCGGGGAACGCGGTGGTGCGGATGGAAAAACCGATGATATCATATTCGCCGCATTCCTTGAGTCGCTTTTTGTAATCTTCCTCCGTGTGGAGGTTCAGCAGGTGCATAAGTCCAACATGGTGTCCTCCCTGCTTGAGAACCGCTGAAATAGAAGCAAGTCCCTCGCTGTAGTTTCCTCCGCTAACCTTGCGCTGACAGTCACGGTCGGTATAATCGGGATAGACAAGCAGCATCTTAGCGGGACGCCCGCCCAAATTTTTAAGTTCCATTTATTTGTTTGCTTATCGGCGCGCCGAAAAGCCTCTCCTTGACATTATTACTCATAATAAAGTATATCACAAGAACTCTGCCGTGTCAAGTGCGCATACGGCATATTGGAATTTGTTTCTTACTTCGCCTTGAATTCTATCCACTCGTTATCTATGAAAACAACAACCCTGCCATCCTCAAGAACAGCATAAGAACTTCCTGAGCTTCTGTTAAAATTTGCCTCGTCGTCTTTTTCAGGCACACCATTTTCCGCATACGATGTGGTGTACTGAATAACACTCTCATCTACCTCAACGGAAACGGCATTATCGGTTGAATAGTAATTTGTACCATTTACCATTATCGTTGCCGGATAATCCCCGCCTTTTGATACACCACATCCGACAAATGACAGTACAAGCACAATGCAAAGCAACAATGTAATCAACTTCTTCATGCAATCACACTCCTTTGTTAAATTAAAGTATTTCGAATTCCTTTACATATTCATTATATCAAAAGCATGTCAGTATTTCTGTCATGACTGTATATATTTAGACATATAATCTCACAAAAAAGTTCCATCTATACAGTATATATTTATTTAACTATTACGACGAAGCATCGTTTTGCGGATAAAAAAGCAGGTTATCTCCGAAAAGAAGATAACCTGTTTCATTAATTGAATTAAATCGTGTATGAACGATATTAATACATACCGCCCATACCGCCGCCCATTCCACCTGCGGGCGCAGCGGGTTCGGGTTCCTTAATGTCAGCAACAACAGCCTCGGTTGTGAGAACGGTTGCAGCAACACTTGCGGCATTCTGGAGAGCGCTGCGTGTAACCTTAGTCGGGTCAACGATTCCGCATTCCATCATATCAACATACTTTTCGTTGTAAGCGTCAAAGCCGTAGCCCTTTTTGCCGCTTGAAAGAATCTTATCAACGATGATAGAGCCTTCAAAGCCTGCGTTTTCAGCAATCTGGCGTACAGGAGCCTCAAGCGACTTGAGCACGATCTTAACGCCGGTATTTTCATCGCCCTCAACAGTGTCAAGCAGAGCCTTAACATCGTCGATGACGTTCAGATATGCTGTACCGCCGCCTGCAACGATACCTTCCTCAACAGCTGCCTTAGTAGCGTTGAGAGCGTCCTCGATGCGGAGCTTCTTTTCCTTCATTTCGGTTTCGGTTGCAGCACCAACCTTGATAACAGCTACGCCGCCGGAAAGCTTTGCAAGTCTTTCCTGGAGCTTTTCGCGGTCGAAATCGGAGGTTGTTGTTTCAATAGCAGCCTTAATCTGACCGATTCTTGCCTTAATATCCTCAGAGTTGCCTGCACCGCCAACGATGATGGTGTTCTCCTTGTTAACCTTAACCTGTCTTGCACGACCGAGCTGTACAAGCTGAGTGTCCTTAAGCTCAAGTCCGAGCTCGTCGGAAATAACCTCGCCGCCTGTAAGAGTTGCGATATCGCGAAGCATTTCTTTTCTTCTGTCGCCGAAGCCGGGAGCCTTAACTGCTACGCAAACGAAGGTTCCGCGAAGCTTGTTGAGCACGAGAGTGGTAAGAGCTTCGCCCTCAACATCCTCAGCGATGATGAGAAGCTTCTTGCCGGACTGAACGATCTGCTCAAGAACAGGAAGAATTTCCTGAATGTTGGAGATCTTCTTATCTGTGATAAGGATGAACGCGTCATCAATAACAGCTTCCATCTTATCTGTATCTGTTGCCATGTAGGGAGAGAGGTATCCGCGGTCAAACTGCATACCCTCAACAACCTCGCAATAGGTTTCAGCGGATTTGGATTCCTCAACGGTGATAACGCCGTCAGATGTAACCTTTTCCATAGCATCTGCGATAAGGTTACCGATAACCTCGTCGCCTGCGGAAATTGTACCTACGCGAGCGATATCAGCAGTACCGTTTACCTTCTTGGAGTTAGCAACAAGAGCTGCTACAGCCTTGTCAACTGCCTTCTGGATACCCTTGCGGATAACGATAGGATTAGCACCTGCGGTAACGTTCTTCATGCCCTCGGTGATGAATGCCTGAGCGAGAAGTGTTGCGGTAGTTGTACCGTCACCTGCTGCATCGTTGGTCTTTGTAGCAACCTCACGAACGAGCTGTGCGCCCATGTTCTCAGCAGCTTCCTCAAGCTCGATTTCCTTTGCGATGGTAACGCCGTCATTTGTGATGAGCGGAGCGCCATATTTCTTATCGAGAACTACATTGCGGCCCTTGGGACCGAGTGTGATCTTTACTGTGTTAGCAAGCTTATCAACGCCTGCGAGAAGTGCGTTTCTTGCTTCAATTCCGTAAATAATATTCTTAGCCATTGTAATCTCCTCCTAAAGTTATATCGACCGATTATTCAACAACAGCGAGAATATCGCTCTGACGGACGATAATGTATTCTGCACCGTCGCACTTAACCTCGGTGCCGGAATATTTGCTTGTGATAACCTTCTGACCAACTTCAACGGTCATAACAACTTCCTTGCCGTCAACGAGTCCGCCGGGACCTACAGCGACAATTTCTGCTACCTGAGGCTTTTCCTTTGCGGTACCTGCAAGAATAATACCGCTCTTTGTGGTTTCCTCAGCTTCTACCATTTTTACGACAACACGGTCGCAAAGAGGTTTAATAGTCATGTTAAGATTCCTCCCATATTTGAGCCGTCTATTTGACGTGCTTAATTTTCAGTTTATTAGCACTCAGACTCTTTGAGTGCTAACTTACGAATATATTGTAACTCTAATTTTTCAAAAAATCAAGTGTTTTTTGCATAGTTTACATTAATTTAACATCTTATTCCGTGCAGAGAATGCCGAGCAGTTTTATCAGGCGCATACTTCGAGTGCTAAGTCCTTGGTTAGTTCTTCGCGAAAGCTTTCCTTCATATAATTAACAAAAACTACAGCTTACCATGGAGAAGCATATGCTCGAGTCAATAATCTCATACCTGAATACATACCTTTTTGGTCCCGGATTATGCTTAGCAGTCTTCGTCTGCGGAGTATATTTCATAATCAGGCTTCGGCCGTTCTTCATTACGAAGCCGAAAAAAATACTATCTGCCTTAAGTTCAGGCGGAACGGAGGAATCCTCGCCGTTCAGAGCAATGATAGTCGCGCTCGCCGGAACTCTCGGGGTCGGAAACATCGCAGGAGTAGCCTCGGCAATCGCAATCGGCGGCGCAGGCGCTGTTTTTTGGATGCTCGTCAGCGCAGTGGCGGCTCTTCCGATAAAATATGCGGAAATAGTCCTCGCCGCTGCCCACAGACGCCGCGACAAGGACGGAAAATTCCACGGAGGAGCTTATTTCTATATCTCGGACAACGGCACAAAAGCTGCAGGTTTCATCGCCTCGCTGTTCGCCGCCTTGTGTGTTGCATCTTCTTTAACGATGGGAGCGGCTGTTCAAGCAAATTCCATAGCGGTTACGGTCGAATCCGCCCTTGGTGTTATTCCGCTTATATGCGGCATGCTTGTGGGAGGACTAACCTTTGCCGTAACATCCGGTGGGCTTTCGCGGATTTCATCCCTCGCAGTAAAGCTTATTCCCTTGATGAGCGGCATTTACATTGCGATGTCATCCTACATAATCCTCTCAAACGCTTCCATTCTTCCTGAAATCACATCGAAAATTCTGACTGAGGCTTTCAGCGCAGAAGCTCTTGGCGGGGGCATCCTTGGCTTTATAACAAGTAAAGCTGTGCGCATCGGTGTTACGCGCGGAATTGTATCCAACGAAGCCGGATGCGGTACGGCGCCGATCGCACATTCCTCAGCGAAAATTAAAATGCCTGCAATTCAAGGCGTTTGGGGGATGTTTGAGGTTTTCATCGACACGATCGTTATATGTACGATAACAGCTTATGTAATACTGATCGCAAAGCATCGCGGCATCCTGCCCATTTCCGACGGCATGGCTTCTGCGTCAAATGCTTTTGCCGCATATTTACCCTGTTCGGATATTATGCTTTGTATTGTAATATCTGTTTTTGCGTTTTGTACAATAATATGTTGGTTTTATTATGGGACAGAAAGCCTTTCATACTTAACAAAAAGCAACGCCGCTCGGATTATCTACACTTTTATCTACTCATTCTTCGCAATGATCGGCTGTATAGCTCACAGCGAGCTCATATGGAGTCTTTCCGACCTTACAATATCCGCAATGACAGCACTCAATATTGCCGCTCTCCTTCTTTCATCGAGTGAAATAAAAAGAGAAACCGACAGATATTTCTATTAGAAAACAGTATGTAAAATAAAAAAAGCATTTCTACTGTTGCAAAATATTCAGAATTATGTTAAAATAAAGGTAATAGAATACTTTTAGGAGAATATTGAAGCATGGAAAACAAAAACACTTTTTTCCCTACCCTCATTCCGGCAATTCTCGCCGGATTTTGCATCGGACTCGGCGGAACCGTCTGCCTATCGGTTGAAAACGGCGTGATCGGCGCATTGCTTTTCAGCATCGGACTGTTCACCATCCTCGCATTCGCGTTAAACCTTTTTACCGGCAAAGTAGGTTACGCTCTTGACAACAAGCCATCCTATATTATTACCCTTGCTGTTATTTGGCTTGGAAATCTTATCGGCACAGGGCTTATGGCTCTGCTCGTCCGATTTACACGCATTTACGATACAGTCGCTCTCAAGGCGCAGTCACTCGTTGATGCAAAGCTTGCCGATACTCCAATCAGCATTTTGCTGCTTGCAATAGGCTGCGGAATGTGCATGTACATTGCTGTTCACCAGTTCAAGTGCCAGACCGGAACTCTGCAATGCGTTTTCGTAATCCTTCCCGTAATGGTTTTCATCCTCAGCAAGTTTGAGCACTGCATCGCTAACATGTTTTACTTCTTTCTTGCCGGAAGCTTCACGCTTAAGACCCTCGGTTACCTATTGATTATGACCCTCGGCAATTCTATCGGCGGACTGCTGATTCCCGCAGCACAAAAGCTCTACATAAAAAAGTAAGCTCCCCAAATTGCGCATTGTCAGCTGTAAATTGAATTTTAATTTATATCGCTTTTAATATGCGCAAAAATTTATAATCAGGCAACGACTGACATCGCATTTTGGCGGTGTCAGTTTTGTTTTAATCCGTTTTCGGGTTAAGAAAACATATCATTTTTCCAAATCAATTTTCATGTCCGAAAAAAATATGATTGTAAGCACAATATTTATACATATTAACTTATTGACATCAAAGCTTTAAGATGGTATAATATTATGAAACAAACATTGAAAAAAACGGAGGTATAAAAATGCAAACGAAACCTGCATATCTGATTCTTGAAAACGGTACTGTTTTTTGCGGCAAGGCTTTTGGCTATGAGTCTGAAGCTGTTGGCGAAATTGTTTTCAATACTTCAACAACCGGATATCTTTCAACCCTCACCGATCAGGGTTATTACGGTCAATTTGTTGTTCAAACATTCCCGCTTATAGGAAATTACGGAGTTATTTCCCAAGAATGTGAAAGTAAGGGTGTTGCTCCTGCTGCATATATTGTCAGAGATATTTGTCAAGAACCTTCAAATTTTAGATGTGAAGGTAGTCTTGACATTTTTTTGAACAAAAACAAGATAGTCGGTATTTATGATATCGACACTCGCTCTCTTACAAAAATTCTTCGCAAAAACGGCACAATGAATGCAAAAATAACATACACTATGCCTGAGGATATTGAGGCTTGCAAGTCTGAGCTTGCTGCCCACAAGATCATCGGTGCCGTCGAAGCTGTTACCTGCAAGGAAGTCAAGACAGTCAGCCCGCAAGCGGCTGCTCACCGTACGGTTCTGTTGGATTTCGGAGCTTCCGATACAATCGCCTCCGAGCTTGCCGCACGAAACTGTGAGGTGATTACCGTTCCCGCGGGAACTTCGGCTGAAGACATTCTTGCATACAATCCGGACGGAATCGTGCTTTCAAACGGCCCCGGCAATCCTATGGAAAATCCGACAATTATTGCCGAGATTTCAAAGCTCGCAAAGGCTGGCATCCCCATGTTTGGAATTTGTCTTGGTCACCTGATGCTTGCAATTTCACAGGGAGCCAAGAGTGTAAAGATGCTTCATGGTCATCGCGGAGGTCAGCCCGTTGTCAGAAGCACCGACAAGCGAGTTTTTATCACCTCGCAAAATCATGGCTATGTGCTTGATGCCGACGCTCTCCCGGAATCGCTCGAAATCAGCTACAAAAATGGCAACGACGGCTCTATTGAAGGTGTTGATTATAAGAACATTCCCGCATTTTCAGTACAGTTCCGTCCAAACGCTGCCGGAGGTCCGTCAGCTACCGATTACTTGTATGACAAGTTTATCGATATGATGAAATAATTTTAATGGAGGATACAACATATGCCGCTTAGAAAAGATATAAAAAAGGTAATGGTTATCGGCTCCGGTCCTATCGTAATCGGTCAGGCTGCCGAGTTCGACTACGCAGGCACTCAGGCATGTCGCGCTCTTAAAGAAGACGGACTTGAGGTTGTTCTCGTAAACTCCAACCCCGCGACCATCATGACGGATAACGCGATGGCTGACGAGGTCTACATCGAGCCCTTAACAATTCCCACCATTAAACGTATTATAGAAAAAGAACGTCCCGACAGCCTTCTTTCAACGCTTGGCGGTCAGACGGGACTTACCCTTTCGATGCAGCTCGCAAAGGATGGATTCCTTGACAAAATGGGAGTCAAGCTCCTCGGTGCTCGCCCCGATACAATCGATAAGGCTGAAGACCGTCAGATGTTCAAGGACACCATGATGAAGATCGGTCAGCCCTGCATTCCCTCAACAGTTGTTAACGACCTTTCATCAGCGCTCGAATTTGCAGGTGCAAACGGATATCCTCTTATCATCCGTCCCGCTTTCACTCTTGGCGGAACCGGAGGCGGTATTGCAAATGATGAGGCTGAATTCATTGAGATCACAAACACAGGTCTTAACGCATCGCCGATTCACCAGGTTCTGGTTGAAAAGTGCGTATCAGGCTGGAAGGAAATCGAGTTTGAGGTAATGCGCGACAGCGCAGGCAACGCTATCACTATTTGTTCGATGGAAAATGTCGACCCCGTCGGCGTTCATACCGGTGACAGTGTAGTTGTCGCTCCTGCGGTAACACTTTCAGACAAGGAATATCAGATGCTTCGTTCCGCGGCTCTCGAAATAATTGATGAGCTTCAGATCGAGGGCGGATGCAACTGTCAGTTTGCACTTCATCCCGAGAGCTTTGAATACGCAGTTATCGAGGTTAACCCTCGTGTATCGCGCTCGTCTGCACTCGCATCCAAGGCAACCGGCTATCCGATTGCAAAGGTTGCCGCTAAGATTGCAATAGGTTATACCCTCCCCGAAATCATCAATGCCGTTACCGGAACAACCTACGCATGCTTTGAGCCGACTATTGACTACATGGTTGTAAAATTCCCGAAATGGCCGTTTGATAAATTTGTTTATGCGAAGCGTACACTCGGCACGCAGATGAAGGCGACGGGAGAGGTCATGGCTATCGGTACGACCTTCGAGCAGGCTATGATGAAAGCAATTCGCGGCGTAGAGATCAGCATGACCAGCTTATCTCACAAAAAGTATCGCGAGCTTTCCGACGAGGACGTTAATTCGCGCCTCCACAATGTTGACGATGAGCGTCTGTTTATCGTTTACGAAGCACTTCGCCGCGGAGTTTCGGTTGATGAAATTCACTCGATTACAATGATTGACGAATGGTTCCTAAGCAAGTTCATGAATCTTATCAACATGGAACGTGCACTTGCTGCCGGCCCCATCGATAACACACTCTATAACTCCGCTAAGAAGCTCGGTTTCCCAGATAAGCTCATAGAGGAGCTTTCCGGCAAGCCGCTTCCTGAGGGCATGCACAAGAGAGCTGTCTACAAGCTCGTTGATACGTGCGCAGCTGAGTATGCTGCAAATACCCCCTACTTCTACTCCACATATGACGAGGAAAATGAAGCCACTGAATTCATTGATTCTCACAAGGACCCAAGCAAAAAGACCGTTATCGTATTCGGCTCCGGCCCAATAAGAATCGGACAGGGTATTGAATTTGACTACGCCTCTGTTCATTGCGTATGGTCGCTTAAGAAGGCAGGCTACGATGTTGTTATTGTAAACAACAACCCCGAAACAGTTTCAACCGACTTCGACACAGCTGACAGACTTTACTTCGAGCCTCTCACCAACGAAGATGTTATGAACATCATCGAAACTGAAAAGCCCTTCGGTGTTGTCGTTGCATTCGGCGGTCAGACTGCAATCAAGCTCACAAAATTCTTGTCGGAGAACGGCGTAAACATTCTCGGTACATCCGCAGATTCCATTGACGCCGCTGAAGACCGTGAGCGTTTTGATGCACTTCTTGAATCCAATAATATCAAGCGTCCTATGGGCTACACCGTAATGACAACCGAGGAAGCTCTCACAATTGCGAATCGTATAGGCTATCCTGTACTCATGCGTCCTTCATACGTTCTCGGCGGTCAGAACATGATCATCGCGTTCACAGACGATGACATTAAGGAGTACATGGCTATCATTCTCACGCACAACATTGAGAATCCCGTCCTTATTGATAAATATCTGATGGGTATTGAGCTTGAGGTCGATGCTATCTGTGACGGCGACGATATTCTCATCCCCGGAATCATGGAGCATGTTGAGCGTACGGGCATCCACTCGGGTGACTCAATTGCGGTTTACCCGGCTTGGAACATCACCGACAAGCTTCGCGCCGAAATTATCGAATGCACAAAGAAGCTCTCGGTTTCGCTGAACATAATGGGTCTTGTAAATATTCAATACCTCATTAATGAAAATCAGCTCTATGTAATCGAGGTAAATCCTCGTTCGTCAAGAACCATCCCCTACATCAGCAAGGTAACGGGTGTTCCTATGGTTGACCTCGCAACTCGCTGCATGCTCGGCGAAAAGCTTGCTGACATGGGTTATGGCACCGGTCTTTATAAGACTTCTCCGTATGTAGCAGTTAAGGTTCCCGTATTCTCATTCGAAAAGCTCATGAATGTCGATAACCACTTAGGTCCGGAAATGAAGTCCACCGGTGAGGTTCTCGGACTTGCCGCAACACGCGAGGAGGCACTCTACAAGGGTCTTGTAGCGGCAGGCTACAAGCTTACAAAGCAGGGCGGCGTTTTCATCACCGTACGCAACAGCGACAAGGCTGAAATCGGTGAAACGGCAAAGCGTTACTACGACCTTGGCTTTGACCTGTACGCGACTAAGGGTACCGCGAGCGTTATTGAGGACTACGGCATGAAGGTTACTGTAGTTGATAAGATTCATGAGGGCGAAAACAACACCTTGAAGCTTATCGAGTCAGGGATCATCGACTATGTTATTTCCACATCCGCTAAGGGCCGCATACCGACCCGTGACAGCGTTAAGATTCGCCGTAAGACTGTTGAACGTGCAATTCCCTGCCTGACCTCCATAGACACAGCCAACGCTGTTGCTGACTGCCTCAAGAGCCGTTACTCGCAGATTTGCACAGAGCTCGTCAACATCAACGATATGCGCACAGAGAAAACACCTCTTGAATTTACAAAGATGGAAGCCTGCGGAAACGACTACATCTACTTCAACTGCTTCAATCAGAAGATTGACAATCCTGAGGGACTTTCGATTCAGCTTGCCGACCGTCACTTCGGAATCGGCGGTGACGGTGTCGTTCTGATGTATCCGTCTGACAAAGCTGATGTCAAGATGAGAATGTTCAATCTTGACGGTACCGAGGGCAAGATGTGCGGCAATGCTGCTCGCTGCATCGCAAAGTACATGATCGATAACAATCTTGTACAAGGTGACAGCCTTACACTCGAAACATTAAGCGGAGTGCGCGAAATCACCGTTGAAAAGGTTAACGGCCTGGTTAGCGAAGCAACCGTTAATATGGGCAAAGCTGAGCTCAACCCCTCATTTGTTCCCGTTAAGCTTTCCGGCGACAAGGTAATTGGTGTTACCGCAAAGGTTGCAGGCGGAAGATACAAGATCAGCTGTGTTTCTATGGGTAATCCTCATTGCGTAGTATTCAGCAATGATTTTGATGAGGCTATTGACAATCTCAACCTTGAAGTGCTCGGTCCGAAATTCGAGAACGACCCACTCTTCCCGGAGAGAGTTAATACAGAATTTATCAAAGTTTTGAATCCCAGAACCCTCAAGATGCGCGTTTGGGAGCGCGGTTCGGGCGAAACCTTTGCTTGCGGCAGCGGCGCATGTGCGGCAGTTGTTGCGGCGGTTGAAAACGGCTATTGTCCTAAGGATACCGATATTACCGTTAAGCTTAAAGGCGGCGATCTCAAGATTCGCTATACCGATGAAGCCGTATTCCTTACGGGTGATTGCGTTAAGATTTACGAAGGCAAGGTTGTCCTTTAATTCTATCGTATATTAAACAAATCCGTCCGATTCGAATGAATCGGACGGATTTTCTTTTCCCTTTATCTGCCATCCATGCTAACGGGCTTGTTGTTATAACATAAAAGTCTTGCTGTTTTCACAGCAAGACTTTTATAATTAAATTAACCAACGATACCGGAGCGCTCAATACCGCCAACCAGGTACTGCTGCATGAATACATACAGTACAAGCAGCGGAGCAAGTACAAGCAGACCACTGGTGTTTCTGATTGCAGACTCATAAAGGTTCTGAGCTGCATACGCTGTATCAAGTGACCTCGGGATCTTATTGACAATATTCGGCATCAGTACGGTATCAATCTTTGTGAAGAATACCACTGTGTAGAAGTTATCAGTCCACTGCCACGAGAACGCGAACAGAAAGATTGTAATCATCATAGGTACTGAAAGCGGGAGAATGATCTGAAGGAACGTTCTGAATGTTCCACTACCGTCGATGTATGCGGATTCTTCGAGCTCATCCGGAACTCCGCGGAAGAACTGACGCATCATGAAGATATAAAGTCCGTTCTTGAACGCCAGACCGCCAAGCGATAGAACTACAAGCGGCCAATATGAGTTAAGCATGCTGACCGATGTAAAGGGTAATATCTGGAAGCCATCAATTACACCGCCACCAAGCAGATTGAATAAGCCGAGAATATCGAAGAATCTGAATTTCATGAACATTGAAAGTCGGAGTGTGTTGTGAGGAACAACCATGGAGAAGATTACAAAGAAGAACACCAACTTATTGCCCTTGAACTTAAACTTTGCAAGACCGTAACCGATCAAACAGCATACAAATGTTTGAATCAATCCGCAAAGTACAGATAACGTCGCTGTATTTAGTACAGCTGTAAAATATTTGTTCTCACTGATGACAGCCTTGTATGTATCAAGAGTGGGATACTTAGGAATCAACTTAACTGTTACATCAACAAAGTCTTCGCGGCTCATGAACGAACCGGAAATCTTTGCAAAGAACGGGAACAGAATGACATACGAAATACCAATAAGTAATACAAATCTGAAAATTTTGAATACGGTTGTCGTAAGGAAGTTCAGTGTAAGGTATTTTGACTTCAGACGTTCCTTCAGAGGGGTTCTTTCAAACTCAACTCTGATTTTATTTTTGCTCTCCTTCATTATGCGAGGAGCCTGGGGTGCCTGTTGAGAATTCATATTATCCCTCCTTAGTCACGTTTTTGGTAGAAGACGTATGCACTGAGTACAGCGGAAACCGCACCAATGATCAACATAACGATCAAGAAGTATACCCATGACATCGCCGAGCTAATAACGTTACCGTCGATCTGCGAATAAACCTCGGAGATGTATGTCATTACCGTGTTTGATTGTGATGTGAACGAGTCGATAACCGTGTATACGGTGTTTACAAGAATCATCGGGCTTATCATCGGGAATGTAATCTTCCAGAATGTTTCCCATGCAGTCGCACCGTCGATATCGCACGATTCGTAAATCGCGGGAGAAATTGACTGAAGACCTGCAAGGTAGATAAGCATCTGTACGCCGGAGCGGTTGATGATATTGTAAATATCGTTAACCATCTGAACAACGTATGTTACAAGCTCTGTACCTACAGCCATATTATCGAACAAACGCTCGACGTCTACGACTGAAAGAATGTCGCTGGTAGCATTCATACCCGAACCATCGTTGATACCCTCAGATGTTTCGTTCATGTATTCCATCATTGTGTTTGCCTGGTCAATTCTATCGATAATACCGGTAGAAATGATAACGGGAATGAAGAATATTGCACGGAATGCTGCGCGTCCGATCATTTTCTGGTTGAGCAGCACTGCCATAAACAGCGAGAATATTACGATTGCCGGAATATCAAATATAAGCTGCTGGATACCTGCTGTCAGCGTCTGAACGAATTCAGGGTCAACAAACAGCGCCTTTTGGTAGTTTTCCCATCCTACATATTGGAGGGTAAATCCACCGCCTCCACCGATCTTAATCTTTGTGAAGCTATATCTGATTGAATCAAATATAATCGGAAGATAAACAATGACGATACCAAGCACAAACGGGAGAACGAATACCCAGCCTGCACGTGCCTTGCGTTTATCCAGAGAGGCGCGCTTACGTTTTTTGGGAGCGCTTACTTGTTTAAGCTTTGCTTCGCTATTCATTTATTACACCTCTCTTTTCTTATTTAACCTTAACATAGTTCAGAGCGCCGATGGTGTATGTCTTTCCATCATCAACAACTGTTATGTCAAAGTTATTGTAGTTGAGAATGAATGCTGTTCCACCCTCATATGTTACCTTAACGATTCTGCCGTCATCAGAGGTATACTTTGTATACTTGTATCCGGTATCCTCTTCAGTAACGATCTCTTCTTCAACAGGTTTCTCAGCGGGAATATACTCCTCGCCTCTGAGTGCAGCAAGACGCTCTGCAAGCTTTTCAGCTAGTTCAGCCTTTTCTTCTGCGAGCTTCTTAGCAGCTTCCTCAGCAGCTGTTGCTTCTTCCAATGCTATCTTATCAGCTTCGATTTCCTCAGCACTCGGAACACGCTCACCGATAAGGAATTCATGGTCAATGATGAATTTGTTCTGAAGTCCGGAGAGAACTCCATTGAGTTCGTTATAAAGTCTTACAACGTCATCATACCAAATATCGTATGCAACAGAGTAGTACTTGCTGTACTGATAGGATTCTTTAAGGAGTGCTGTGTTTTGCATGGACAATGTGAAGTAGAGCGATGAACCGTTTTCGATAGCCTTCAGAAGCTCGAACTGAGTATCACCTGCCATGTTGATCGCATTGCCGGTAAAGCTTACACTACCGTGAAGAACCATACCTACAAACGGAACTGCTTCAGCAGCATCCTTGAATCGGCTTGAGTCAACAGCTACGCCAAGGATATGGTCAGCATAAGGCAACGAATAAAGGTTACCACCGTCAACCATAACATTGGTATATTTTTCACTGAGCTTGCCAAGAAGATCGGTAGTGAACTCCTTAGAGTCCTCGCGGTTGTAGGGCTCATCCTCATCGAAGTCGGAGTTAAGGTCGGTACCAAGAGTAGCAACTGAAATTCCGTTCGGTGAAAGCTTGCTGTATTCTTTATCGAAGTTTTCAAAGAAGTAATCAAATACGGAAGGAGATACTGCAAGGGAGAATCCGCGTACAAACGACTGAAGCGTTGAATCATATTCACGCTTGGTTGTATAGCGGTCATCCATGGTCTTTACAAGATGCTCTCTCATGGATACGCCGTCAAACAGCTTGAAGTTGCTTATGTTTGCAAAGTCAAAATCGGGATATACGCCAATATTGTTTGAATTTGCAAAGGAAACGAATTCCGTAAAGCCCTTATCTCCACCAACAGCTTTTTCAAACTCAGCATGGTATGGAGCGTAGGAATAAAGTCCACCGTTCGCAAAGCCTGTAAGCTTGAAGTTGATGTTGTTAATGCCATTTTCAGACAGTCTGTTGTACATTTCTTTAAGGTCATCAAATGTTGTTAATGGCTTTAATACCTCAACAGGAATCGAGAGAATTCTTTCGATAGTCTCGATTGCACCGAATGATTCAATGTACAGCGGGATATTGCTCTGAGGATTTTCGATTTTTGTAAGAGTTCCTTCAGAAAGGAGATAATCTCTGTATGCGTTAGCCATGCCTACATATGTAGTATCATAGCTATCCTTGAGACCGGTTTCCTTTGCGAGCTCATCATCAGTAAGCATAATGAACTTCAGACGGTAGCTTCCGGTGTATTTACGTTCGGAAACGACTGTATGAGTTGCATTTGAACCAACTGAAATAGCATCAGCGAGGTTATAGGAGTCCTTAGGTCTCGGAACAAACGAAGTACCTACAGCATTGTATTTGTGCTGTGTACCACCATGCTGAGAGTTAATGGAAGCAAGTGCGTCGCCTTCCTCAATGATTGCAAGGAAGCCTACGGAAAGCTTCGGATTAGCTGTTTCATCAGGTGTTGCCGCTGCATCGGGATTACGGAGAACATTGGTTTCAACTACGCCGTAAACGGGAAGTCGCATTATTTCTCTGTTCTGACCCGATACCTGCTGATATGCAAAGTCAGTACCGTAAATCTTGCCTGTCAGTGTAAGAGGCTTTGAGATATCACTGAATCTGATAAGCGCACCGGAACCGTCGGGAATGAAGGTGTAGCCCTCATACTCAGAGGAACCCGCTCCAAACCAAGGAAGCAAGCTTACATGGGTAAGCTGAAATGCGCTCTCATCGAAGCGGATACCGTTTGCGGGAAGACGAACATCAAGCGAACCATCTTCATCAAGAGTATACTCAAGAGAAAGTCTGAAGAGCGGCGGAGCCTTATCTTCTGCTTGATAGTTTGTTATTCCGTGGTCCTCTTCAAGAGTTTCGTAGGTGTACTCGGGGCAATATGTTTTGATTGCAGACTCGATGAGGTTAAGCTCACGATCGACAGTATCGGATGCAATGGTATAAACTGCCATGTCGTTTGTAATCGGGAATGCAATCTTCATCTCACGAAGCATACGCTCTGTGAGCTTAGGGTCGGAAGGATCCTTTAATGTGTAGAACGCTTCAATTCTTGTTTTCTCCGAGCCATCGGGGATGTTCGCAAGAATGAGTTCTTCCCAGCGTTCCTTTTTAATAAGACGCGGAACGAGCTTACGAGTTTCGGCACGACCGAGAGTGTATTCAACACGAACACCGTTCTTGATCTTCTTTACATTAATCTGACCTCTTTGGCAAGCCTCAGTGAAGCTCTGGAAGGTTTGTTCAGCCTGGAAGTTGTTATACTTGATAGCAACCTGTGAAAGAAGCTCTGCTTTAACATTCGCGGACGCATCTGTCTGAGAAACATCGTAGGGGTTCGAAAGAAGAATCTGACCGGTCTTGGTATTTACATACGCAACCTCACCGGAAACGGGCTCAACATAGAATGCATAGTTACCTTTTTCAAGGTACTTAGTCATTGTCGCAACCTTTTCTTCAGGAGAATTGAAGACCTGAGTCAAATAGTTGATAGTGGGAAGTCCGGTTTCTTCGTCAAGCGACGGAACCAACGCTGGAGTTTCATCTTCAACAGCATCAACAACGTCACCCTCGGCTGCGTAAACCGGGATCGCTGCTGTCAGCATACCGAAAACCATAGCAACAGTCAGGAATGCTGATAATAATTTGATTTTTTTCATTTTACTATAACTCCTATCCTGTTTTACATTCGATATGTGATTTCTGTGATAATGCTTGAGATAAATCCAACAATCTTAGCAAGCAATGTCGAGAACAGAACACCGATGAACATGATCAGTGCCATACCGACGATTGTACCAAGAGATGTAAGAATATTCTTTGAGAATGTATAATCGTGTGTTACCATCATACCAAAGAATATGAGGAGTCCTGCCCAGATAAAGGCAAATGATACGAGAAGATTAATGATGCTTGCCTCGGATGCAAGTGAGAAGTTCGAAATGATTACCGAAGGGATAACAAGAAGCGGAACGGGAACAAGCGCATAGCATGTAGCTACGAAAATGTCCTTGAAGCTTCCTTCACCGTCAAACAATGTTGTCAAGCACCAGTTGGAAACTGCCCAAAGGAGAACCGGAACAAGAACTGCAGAAATATGTGCGAAGATATTCATTGCAGATTCATCGGGGTTGAAGATGTATCCTGAACCGATATCCTGATAGTAGAATGCGAGAATTGCAAGGGCGAGCCATACAAAGCTTGCTCTGACTGAGCCGCGCTTTTCATGCTTCAGATCCCAGAATCCATCAAACGGATGAAGTATCAGGTGATTAGCATAGATAAGCTCTTCCCAGAATGTCTTTCTGCCCTTTTTGAGCTGAGTCTTCTTATTGAGCTTAGCTGCGTACTTATTAAACAATACAAATGCTACAACAAGAACGATGGCTATAATCGGAATAAGAATGATATACTTTGATATCCAATTCTTTCTGATTTCCTTAAAGGATTCAGAATAGTTTGCGGTATCATATGCAGACTTGTAATATTCAAGAGATTCTTCGTATTCTGCACTTCTGTAAAGGCTCTTGCCTATACCGATGTATGCAGTATCGAAGTTGTTGTTTCTCTTAAGAATTTCAGTCCAGTATTCAACAGTCTTATCATAGTTACGTTCGTTTGTGTTCTTAATAACGCCTATGAGAAGATCGCCATACTCAGTTCTTCTGTAGACTGTGATGTTCTTATTTGTCTTATCGAGAATAAGAATATCATTATCAAGATAAGCGATAGCCTCAACAGACTGAGTATTACCAAGCTGAATACCCATATCACCGAATGCGAAGAGAAGGTTACCATCCTGATCGTAGGTAAATACCTTAGAGCGCTTTTCGTCGATGATAGACCATGTACCTTCCGGACCAAGTGCAACGTCAATAATTGTTGACGGACCTGTGATGGTAGCGGTTGTCATGTTGGTGATGTTCACTTCACCGCCGGGGCCAAAGAAACCGTTACGCTTCATTACGTCAGAGCCGGCTGTATTAAGCTTCTTGACGGGAGCGTATGTTCCTTTCTTATCAATAATAGCATTCTGCTGTGCAGTTGGATCAATCGATGATGTGGTTATGTACATGAAGCCTTCATCGTCGATTGTGATGTTGTTAAACTCAGTTGAGATGTATTGCTGTGAAAGTTTTCTCTGCTCTTCTGTCTGGAAGCGTCTCCAAAGAATCGAAAGAGCATCAATTGTAACCTTCTGAGCGCCGATGAAGCCCTGGAAATCGCCATCCTCGTTGATCGCGATTACACCCATGTAGGTTGTAGACGATACAACGTAGATTCTTCCGTAAGCATCAACTGCGATTGCAACAGGTCTGTAGATCGAGCCTTCAGGGAATACATCCGAATCCGGCTCTTCAATAACCTTATAGAAGGAACCATCTCTGTTGAACATTACGATACGGTTGTTGTCAGTATCTGCAACATAGATGTAATCCTCAGTTACGAATACGCCCGAGGGGCCCTTGAGCGAATCCGGAACACCATTTTGGTTTACAAAGCTATTAATGTAGAACTTTAATTTAAAATATCTGTCTAATACCGTAATACGGTTGTTGCCTGCATCGGCAATATAGATATTGTTCTGGTCGTCTGTGACCAAATCTCTGACATCGTTAATCTCAGGTGTAACACCCATGTATGCCGAGTCGACAGTTCTGTCCGGTACGTATGCGTCCGGTGACATGAGCGGGAAGCCGTCGATGGAGTATGTATAGGTCGAATAAGGTGTTTTTGCGCTGACCGGAATACATGCTGCCATAAGGAACACACAAGCAACGAGGGCAATTATTCTGATATAATTTTTCATATTTACCCTCCTTAGTCCTTCATACCCGACGAGCCCATTGTTTCGATGATGTTACTCTGAGAAACAATGAATACGAGAATCGGAACCGCCATCATAATAACCTGAGCTGCGGCACCTGCACCTGCACGGGCAATACCACCGGATACGATCTGGTTGATAGCGTAGTTGAAGGTCTTGAGCTGTTCGGAATAGATATAAATAGAGTTACCAGCATTCCACAAGTTCTGGAATGAGTAGATAATAAGTGTAAGCCAAGCAGGCTTAACCATAGGCATTGCGATGTTGAGGAATGTGTAGAACTCTGTAGCGCCGTCAAGTCTTGAAGATTCAAGAACTGTATCCGGAACTGCTGTTTCCATGAAGTTCTTCATGAGGTAAAGACCGAGGGAAGTACACCAAGCGGGAACTACGAGTGCGAGGTATGTATCAACCCAATGAAGTGTACTCATGGTCAAGAAGTTAGCGATACCTGTTACAGTTGAGTTAAACATAAGTGACAGGACGATAACTTCAAATATCCATTTTCTTCCGGGGAAGTTGATCTTCGCGATTGCATATGCTGCAAGTGAGGAGAAGATGAGGTTGCCTGATGTACCAACAACAGAGATAAATACAGTATTGAAGATATATCTTGAGAAGGGAACCCACGATGTGCTCATGAGGTTGAACAGGTCACCGAAGTTTTTAAACGTCGGGCTCATTACATAGAAGCGAGGAGGATACATCCAAAGCTCGTCAAGCGGCTTTAAGGATTGCATGAGTACGTAAAGCATCGGAAGGAACATGAATGCGCCGAGAATAAGGAGCATCGCGTTGATTCCGATATCGCCTCCAACCGAACGGTTGAGGACAACTTGATGTTTTCTGGTTCTTAATTTTGCCATTTTATTGTCCCACCTTCGATAATAGTCTCTTTATAACAAGGTTACATCCAACCATGATGACGAACAGAACAACTGCGATAGTAGAGGAATAACCAACCTCAAAGCGCATTCCGCCGTAGTCCTCAAGGTGGTGCATAATTGTATGCGCTGCGTAGTTAACAGACGGGAAGCCTGCAAGAGCCGTAACGACGCCGCCGAAGCCGAACGAACCAGTGATACTCATAACCGCACCGAACATAAGCTGAGGCTTCATGGTCGGAAGAGTTATGTACCAAAGCTCCTGCCATCTATTCTTAACTCCGTCAACCGCGCCTGCTTCATAGAGCGACTTGTCGATTGTCTGAAGACCTGCGATAAATGAAAGGAACGAGGTACCGAGCGAAGTCCAAAGAGCAACTACGATACAAAGAGGCATAACGTAGTCTTCGTTCTGGAAGAAGAGGATAGGCTTTGTTGTGAAGCCGAATTCCATCAACCATGCGTTTACATAACCGTAGGAGTCGCCCGCGAAGAGCACCTGCCAAATAAGGTAAACAGCACCGGAAATAGACGGAGCATAGAAGATAAGTGTTACGATAGCACGAATCTTCGGAGAAAGTTCGTTAATGAACCATGCAACCAAAAGGGAGATAAGGTAGGAAGCAGGTCCTGTGATAGCCGCAAATACAAGTGTATTCTGGCATGCTTTTAAGAAAATGTCGTCATCAAGGAAAAGTCTGATGTAGTTATCCATGAAGACAGGCTTAGGGAATTCAAGCAGGTTAAACTGCGTGAAGCTCAGGATTATTGAAAGCAAAACGGGGAACACGGTAAAGATAAGGAACAGGATCATAAAAGGCGCGATCATAATATAAGCGGTCTTGTTACGAGCCATTTCCTTCAGCGTCCACTGCGCTTTGGTCATGTCCTTGCGAGCTGTCGGCTTAGCTGCCGATGCATTCTGTGACATTATAGCATTCTCTCCTTATTACAGATTTTGTTTTTTCGAGCTTTTATCCCGTCCCGACATTCCCGATTCGGGAATGTCAAGTGGGGTTTCTAAGCAGGAAATAATTTGGCAGATTCGCCTTAATTTGCAGCCTTAGCTTCTCTGTCTGCGAGTGTTTCACCAAGTTCAAGAGTATCAAGGTTGAACTCTTTACGTTTTCTGGTAATTTCCTTATTGATATCGTCAATATAATCGAGAAGTCCTTCAACAGGGTCCGCATTATTATTGTACGCATCAAGGAATGCGAAGCCTACATAACGGTCAATAATGTAACCGCCGGGCATTTCGGGAATCGTTGCCAGATTGTTATACTGAGCGAGAATGTTCTGGAGGTCGGTAGTTGACCACGGCAGGGACTCAAGAGCTTCCTTGTTTGCGGTTGCATACATTGCGCCCTGACCTACGATCGCTACCATCTCGTTTGCGTAACGAGACTGAGTATCAGCAGTTGTGTACCAGTCCATAAACTTCCAAGCATTTTCACGCTTTTCGCATCCTGCCATCATGATCATAGCAGATACGCCGGAGATCGCGGTATTGTTGATATTACCGTCTTCATCTTCGATACCGATTATCGGTACGAATTCCCAAAGGTCGCGAATTTCTGTTGCAAAAATCGAGAGCTGGTTGTATGAGCCAACGTAGTCAGAGAAACCAAGCGGCATTTCGCCTGTTCTGAAACGGTTAGCGAAGTCATACTGAACCGGGAATGAGTAGCTTGTAAAGAATGAGCAAAGCTTGTCAAACGCCTCAAGTGCAACGTTGGAGTCGAGGTTGATTCTCATACCGTCATCTGCGTAAAGCTCGCCGCCCATCTGATAAAGGAAGAGCTGCAAACCGCCGTAGTTGGTAGGAATACCTACATCCATGTGGTTGTACTGAAGGTACGGAACGATTGCCATGAGGTCATCCCATGTCTTCGGAATGTCGATTCCGAGTTCAGCGAAGATGTCCTTTCTGTAGAACATCATCGAGAACGACTGTGTTTCGGGAAGTCCGTATGTTACACCGTACAGCGAAAGCGGAACTGTAGCAGATTCGGAGAATCTCGATACAACCTCGTCAAAGGTGTCGAAATCGTTAAGCGG
>JAZNMQ010000072.1:0-74631 GCA_045579745.1 Candidatus Flemingiibacterium sp.
ACCATCAAGTCCGCTTTGTTGAAAATAGATTTACCCACAAAAGCATGGGAAAGTTCTGTTATTTTGATAATACGCATAGATAGATTCCTCCAATAAATTTTTGAACAGCAAAAAACACCGACAGACTTCTGCCCCCCAAAAACGGGCGAAGCTCTGCCGGTGTTTCCGTATATATTTACTGTGTCAAGATAGAACGTTTACAGGTACGCTTTTGTCAGAAATCACAGCAACAAAAAACGGACAGCCGATGCTGTCCGAAAATGCTCTGTGAAACGAAAAAATCACAAAATGACACTTGAGGTGCAGCTATATCGGCAAAAATGGGCAGACTTCTCCCGTATAGCTGCAACGATGAATGACGAGGTCATGCTCTTATAGTAGAGTACATTGACCGATACATTTTTCATACGTAGTTCTTTCTTTGTCATATAGCTCACCTCGCTTTCTACTAAATTATTACTTATAGTATAGCATATCGTAGCGAATTTGTCAATATAAATAATGAAATTTGATGATGCTCTTTGTTAATAGTATTTATTCGGTTCATTGCGCATTGTAACCGCCGTATTCCGCCTGTATCAGCGAGAAAAGCGTTTACCGGGCAAGTTGTCGACACCTTAAGCATTGCCCAACAAATCGCTCGTACGGACACGAGGAAAGGACATTGCTTCTAACTGACTCATTTCGTGTTCACAGTCACTTTCTTGAAAAATTCGCCAAAATATGATATAATATATGCACCACAGTGAAAGGAGAGAGCCGATGAAAACAGATATGACATTACTTGAAAAAGAAGGCGCACCAACCATTGAAGAGCTGAAAGCTTTTTTCAGAGATCACGACTTCAGTACACAAAAATCAAAATACAATCCAGGGAATGCTACTGACACTCAGAATCGCATATACATCAAGGCAAAAAAGCATTTTCTTTCCGCTTGGAATAAACAAATGAAAGAACTCACCGGCAAAGGTTCTCTTATCAATTTCACATCTAATGCTCCTGTCCGCCGTCTTGAAAAAGCAAACGAAAATCTGATTGCCGGTACGGTGTTAGAAATTCTCACGAATGAAACCCTTTGCGAAAGTATAATAGGTTCGATGCTTACTGCTTTGGAAGGAGACATTGACGCTGCGTTTGAAAAATATGCAAGGGAGCATAGCAAGTCCGTCGAGGATTTTACGGAAGAAGAATTCGCCTTTGTGTTCGATCAGTTTTCCGATCTTCTCCTCGGTGTAATGATGAATAAACTTATGCAGACAGAAAGCGTCCCCGAAGTCATGAGTGTATCAAAGGAGCTTGGAACTCACGAGGATTTTGCTTGGACCGCAGGAAACAATTATGACAAAATTGATTTCAACCGGCAGTGGAATCACACCCGCACAAAGACTGGAGCGATGGAATCGCTCGATCAAATGAGAGAATTCGAACACAATGAACCGGAGTCTGCAACAGAATTTTCGTATGATGATCCACAGGCACACCTTGATATGATAGAAACAATCAAGGCGTTCTATGCTTTTCTCGGCGATGAAACAGATGTGAAGATATTCAAATTAACCGCCAATGGATATACGCAGAAGCAGATCGCCGAGCGTCTCGGATTCAAAACACACAGCGCCGTCGGCAAACATTTGAAGAAGATCGAAGAAAAGCGCATAGCGTTTGTGCAGCAAATTAAATAATAATATCATTCTTTTTCCCTTTGAAGCGTAAAACTTCAAAGGGATTTTTCGTTTTTCAAAATATTTTTGCACTCAGGAACATTTTTGGCACTCTCATGTCGGGTATGTAATAGAGGGGAAAACTCTCCGCAAGTAAACTGCTCTCGCCAACATCGGCGGGAGCTTTTTCTTTTGCAAAAAAATATTTGGGCTAAGCCCGGAAAGGAGTCTTCAATGAAAGACAAAACCAAACTCGCCGTCATAGACGGTGAAACACTCATGGACATGAGACTTGTCCCGACCAAGTTTTGTGTCGACACTCTGCTGCCACAAGGAATATGTATTCTCGGAGGTGCACCGAAGATCGGGAAATCGTGGCTCGTGCTTGATCTCTGTGTTCGCATCGCTAAGGGAGAGCCGATCTGGAATCTGCAAACGCACAAAGGATCGGTGTTGTATCTCTGCCTCGAGGATACGCTCCGCCGTGTGCAGGAACGGCTAAACTGCATCACCGATGATGTTCCGAAGGAAGTGTACTTCACAACGACAGCGCATACGCTCGCTGAAGGTATGTGCGATGATATTCGTTTGTTTGTGAAAGAGCATCCAGACACGGTGTACGTTGCTATCGATACCTTTCAGGTCATACGAAGCTACACCGCAGACACCTCCTACGCCAACGACTACGAGGAACTTCGCAAACTGAAATCTCTTGCCGATGAATTGAATATTACGCTATTGCTTGTGCATCATCTCCGAAAACAAGGTGACAGCGATCCGCTGAACAAACTGTCCGGTACCACAGGAATCAGCGGTGCTGTAGATGCTGTATTTGTTCTTGACAAAAGCAAACGCAGTCAAGACAACGCAACGCTTGTTGCAACGGGGCGGGATATTGAATACCGAGAACTTGAAATCCGCTTCTCAAAAGACACGCATACGTGGGAGCTTGTCTCCGACAGTCTTGATGATCCAAGATTGCTTCTGCCAAGCGAGATGGACAATCTGATTTCTTTTGTTCAGAATATCGGTTCCTTTGTTGGAAGCAATACGGAGTTTGCTGAACAGTATTGTTCATTCTCGGGAGAGCAGCTATCTGCCAAAGCCTTAAAGCAGCAGATGAACAAATGGAGATACACCCTTGAAGAACACGGTGTGTTTTTCCTCAGCCACCGCAGTAACGGCGAGAGAATACTCGAAGTCAGATTCGTTCCTCAGTTTAGTGACGCAAGTGCCGTAAGTGACGCAGAAAACGACAGTGCCAAATCTTGCGACCCTTGCGTTCCTTGCGTCACTAACGCTGAGTAATTCCGTTTTTCTTCTCTCTCCTTTAGGAGAGAACCAGCATCGCCTTTGGCTGTACGCCGAAGGCAAAACGATTGGGCAGAAGCCCTGCGGCAATGCCGCTACCCACTTTACAGAAAGGAATGATTTTTATAAAAACCAAACGTTTCAATTTCAGAGTCTCCGATACGATGGATGTTCTGATCCGCAAGAAAGCAAACGATGCCAATATGAGTATTACCGACTATATCGTAAGATGCGCCATCGGTAAAGACGTTGTCAATTACGATGGTCTCAAAGAGCTTACCACACAGGTGAAAAAGCTCGGCAACAATGTCAATCAGTTATTGATCCTCTCCCGGCAAGGAAAGATCAATACCGTAAACCTTACTTCTACCCAAGAAGAACTGAAACGTATCTACGAGCAATTATCCGAAACACTCGGAAGGAGGTAAGTATGGCGATACTGCATTTCATCAACAGCAAATCACAGCAAACCTCAAAAAGCATGCTCTTCGTCCTGCGTTATACCATGCAGGATAAGAAGACCGTAGCATACGACGGAAACAAATACGTGAGCGGAGTCAACTGTACACCGATGTCCGCTTACACCGAATTCAATAACACGAAAAAGCTTTACAGTAAAACCGACGGCAGATTGTATTATCACTTCGTGCAGTCCTTTTCGGTTGACGAAACGATCTCGCCGCAGACCGCACACGAAATTGCATTACGCTTTGCAGAAGAAGCAAAGTTGCTTCACGGATATGAGATCGTAGTGTCAACACACAGTGACCGCGATCATATCCATTCCCATTTCGTACTGAACAGTGTGAACACAGAAAACGGTAGAAAGTTTCACATCAGCGAAAAGGACGTGGAAGCGCTGATGCAGGTTTCGGATAACATCTGCCGTGAATACGGGTTGTCGGTTATAGAACCGGTACAGAAAAGCGAACGCGCAAAACCAATGTCTGACCGTGAATATCGCAGTGCTGAAAACGGACAGAGCTGGAAGATTCGTTTGGAAGCCACGATCAGCAATGTGATGCAAACGGCTTCCTCAAAAGAGCATTTCATCATGCTGATGGAAGCGGAGGGCTACGGAGTCAAGTGGACGGACACGCGAAAGAACATCACCTATACCACTCCCGAAGGAAAAGCCTGTCGGGATAACAAATTACACTACAAAAAATATCTAAAGGAGAATATGGAATATGAGTTTATCTACCGAGCGCAGATCAGCGCAGAATTTTATAGCAGAAGCACAGAAGCAGCTTACCGTCGCAGAAAAGGTTTATCCTTGCGTTACGGTGACAGAACCGAACTGGATGGCAATGATCTCTACGCAGAAAGCACAGATACAGTTGCTGAAAGAAATCAAGGATACGCTTCCAACACTTACAACGGAGGAACAGCTGCAGGATTATCTGGACGAGCAGATAGAGGTGTTGATGAAATACACCGATCAGACGAAAATGGTGACAGAGGATTTTCAAGCGGTGATGAAAGCATCGGCGTCGAAGATGACGGAGAGTATCAAGCAGACAATGAAGGATACCGAGAGACAGGCTGGGAGAATGAGCGAGAGCTTTTCGAGAGAACTCTCTTTAGTGAAGGAGACTACGGAGCGTCATACGAGGAATATGTTTCTGATCTCTATGATCCCGTCCGCAACACTGATTCTATTGGAACTGATACGTTATATCTCATCGGCGGTATCAGCAATTTGATCGACGAGGATGCTCCCGTGGAGGATTGTACTACCAAGCACTACCCGGCAGAGCGAAAGAAGAAGCACGGCCCTGTGATGGGCGGTATGTAAAGAGCGTGAGAAATCTGCAACTCACGCTCTGTTTTATTGCCAACATTACGTTGGAGAAAGGAACTCGATGACAAAAGAAAAAGAATTAAATATGGACTTTCGGATCCCATCCGGAAACGATTACGAAAAGGACGTTGCCACAAGCATTCGCAGAAGGCAACGCTATGAACAGAAAGATATGACCTTGACTTCCACCACCGAATATATGATCGGCGGGATGAAGTACAAGGTCAATTCTATTTTTGATATGGAAACGAAGGACAGCGATGAAGCATTGAAGCGGCTTATGAAAAAAGAAATTGATAAAGTTTCTTGAATTTTTCCGATTATCGCTGGACTTTGACACCGATTGGGAGTATCCTTGTGTTGAAAAATGCCGCAGGCATTTTTGTGGGTAAATCAATAAATGAACGGTTTGTACCAACCTCAGATTTACCCCTGCACTCTCAATCGGTTTGACATAACAAAGGAGGTAAAATGATATGTCAAACCAAACAGAAAAAATAACAGCATTATATTGCAGACTCTCTCAAGAAGATGAGAACAGGGGGCGACAGCAACAGCATCCAGAACCAAAGAGCCATACTTGAGAAATACGCAAAGGACAACGGCTTTGAAAATGTCCAAGTTTTTATCGATGATGGTTACTCGGGTGTTAGCTTCAACCGACCGGATTTTCAAAGACTTCTTGAAATGATGGAACAAGGAAAGGTGGCAACACTGATTACCAAAGACCTCTCCCGTCTTGGCAGAAACTATATCGAGGTAGGCAACTACACCGAGATGCTGTTCCCGAGATGGAACGTGCGGTATATTGCCGTTAACGACAATTACGATTCGCTCTATAGCGAAGGCAATGAATTTGCTCCATTCAAGAATCTCTTCAATGAATGGTTCGCACGAGATACAAGCAAAAAGATCCGTGCCGTTGTGAAAGCCAAAGCGGAACGCGGTGAGCGTGTCAGCACACAGATACCATACGGATACAAAAAGGATCCCGATGTAAAAGGTCATCTGCTGATTGACGAAGAAACCGCTCCTGTAGTACGAATGATCTTTGATTTGTGTTCCGCCGGAAACGGTCCGAGGATCATAGCTAATATTCTGCGTGAGAAGAAGATTCTCAAACCGACAATTTATCGTTATCAGCAAACAGGCACTTATTATCGCATTACCGATACCGAAGACATCTACGGATGGAACGACAGAACGGTTGCCGGAATTCTCGATAACGAGGTCTATCTCGGACACACAATCAACTGCAAAACAACGGTTGCTTCTTACAAGGACAAGCGAAAACTTGAGCGTCCCGAAAGCGAATGGCTTCGCTTCGAAAACACGCATGAAGCCATTATTGATCAGGCTACTTGGGACATCGTTCGAAAGGTACGCGCAGGAAAACGCAGAAGAACAAGTATGGGTGATCTCAATAAATATAACGGACTCCTGTGCTGTTCAGATTGCGGTTCTAAATTATACTTCGTCAGAGGAACTACCATCAAGCCGGAAAACTACAGTTTCATTTGCAGTCGTTACCGTAAGCACATGGGTGAAGAGCAATGTACACCTCACAGCATTAAAGAAGTAGTACTTGATGAAATCATTCTTGAGGAAATTCGCAAGACAACGTACTATGCCCGGGCGAAAACGAACGAATTTGTTGAGTTCATAAACAAAAAAAGCTCCTCCGAAAACCGAAGAGAGCTTACCACAAAAACAAATGAACTTGGCAAATTGGAGAAGCGTAACGCAGATCTGAACGCCTTATTCAAGAGACTATATGAGGATAATGTCCTCGGTAAAATAACGAATGAGCAGTTCAGAATGCTGTCGGACGAGTATAATGCTGAGCAACGCGAAATACAAGAACAGATTCCGAGGCTGAAATCGGAGATAGAAGATTTGAAAGCTGCATCTACGAATGTGGACAAGTTCATAGACATTGTAAACAAGTACACAGACTTAAAAGAATTGACCCCCGAAGTGCTCAGAGTATTTATAGGAAAAGTAGTGATCCACGAACGCGATTGCAAATGGTCTAAAACAGCAGAGCAACAAATCGACATCTACTTCCGATATATCGGCAAGTTAACCGCAGAACCAAGCATACAAGCAGAATAATAGGAAAGGACGGACAGCCTAAACTGTCCGTCCTACTCGGGGACACCGCCTTACGCTAAAACATCCTTATGAGAAGTAGCGTAAAGACTTGCTTTTTTCTATCCAATCGCGGTATTACGCTTTTGGGGATTTCTTTTGCGTAACTACAAGGTGTTTTATGTTAAAGATAAATGATTTATATATGTATATACATTTGTACCAAACATATTACGATAGTTACTGTAATTGCACTCAGAACAGTTGATGAAAATACGGTTTTACTGGTGAATTCAACCTCATTATCATATTCCATAGCAATAATTAAAGTGTTTACGGCTGTAGGAGCTGAAGTGATAATTATTATTGCCTGAGCAGCCTGACCGGTAATATGTAAAATATTCACAACCGCTAAAGCTATAAGCGGAGATATAGTCAATTTTAAGAAATTTGAAACATAAATCTTCCAATCTGAGAAGTTTATTTTTATCTCTGCAAGCTGTGCTCCGAGTGTGAACAGTGCAAGCGGAACAAGACAGCCGCTCATAATTTGTGCGGTACTCATTATCGGGTGCCATACGGGTATATTAAATCCTTTGAGAATTGCGGCAAGCAGACAAGCGTATATGATCGGGATTTTCAATATGTTCAGCAGTGCCTTTTTAACCGGCATTTTTCCGCAGCTGCTGAAAAAAACTCCAACTGTACATTGAATAATGTTTTGTGCTGACATCATTACCGCCTGAACTGACATAACAAAAGGATCGGAATTGTAAAGAAGCTGTAAAAGCGGAATGCAAAAATTACCGCTGTTATACTGTATAACCGTAGGAACGAAAGCAAAAAGCTGATTCTTTTTAAAACGACAGATCAGTCCGACCGAAAAAGAAATTATCAAAACAGCAATAAGGATCAGCAGAGATGCAGCTATTAGTTTTAACACCAAATCACCGCCTATATCGCTGTGATATATTTTGTAGAATACCAAAACAGGTATAAAAATATACATCTGAGGTTTTGACAAGGTTCTTAAGTCGAATTTGAATTTTTTCTGGGTGCAAAATCCGATCGCAATTTGAATGAAAATCGGAAGAATTACAGAGATGAATGTGAATATGAAAATATCAAACATATTATTTTATGTCCATTAGTTATTTCTTTTCAAATATACAAGCCAGTCGCCTGTTTCGGGAAAATCAATGAAATTTTGAACCGTAGTATTGATATCAGGTGAAATACGATCTGTTCTTATGATCGTTGCATCATATTTTTTATCAGGGGAAAGGTTAAGATTGATCGATTCACAGTCGCAACAAAAAATTAGACAATTCTCTTTTGCTTTATCACTTAATGCATATATATTTTCAGCCAATGTATCATCCGGTTTCATAATATAATATGGAAAACGTGTTATATTATCCCAAACGGTCTTTACAATATCATGTCTTCTTTGAACGCGTCTTTCAAGCTCGGGGCGTCCGCTGAAGCCTGAGGAAGAGTCACCGTTCATATCTCCGTAATTCAGATATGCTGCAGTAAGTGCGATAACATACGCATTTCTTCGCAATTCCACATCGGTATATATCGGGTGACCGTATATATTATCTGTCCATAATGTTTCCTGTGCGTAAAGCGGTCCGTCTGACGGATGATTGAACAAAAGACCTTTGCGTAGGTCCGGAAGAGATATTGTTTTCGGACCTTGAAGAGTTGTGAAGGTTTGATAGTCGCAGTTTTTAAATTGATCGTCACCGCTTTGGTTGTGAACCGTCAACATATGATGGTAAATGTCATGTTCAGCAATCAGATGTCCGAGTCTGTTTACTTCATCAAAAGTCATAAAAGGGTTAACATCTAAAATTGGTTCAGGCCCTGCAACATTGAATAATAAATTTCGGTAGCAACCCCATCTTGCTATAATATAACGAACATATTTTACTTGATCGCGGTGTGCGTTTGGATTAAAACCTTCTCTGCCGAAAAATCCGGCAAACGGAAAAATAATAAACCCGCGCTGGCAAAGCATATCAAGAATTCTCTCTGCTTTGCGGTATTCATTTGCGTCAAGAGGCCAAAGCGAAGGCGTTTGCCATCCCATTCCTCTGGCATATGTTTGGCGATTCACAAAAAAGCTTGCAATGGACAGTGTGTTATAACCCTGATCTTTTGCCCAATCGAGAAAAGCAATTCTTGAACTGTCCGGCCAATTGTCAGCAAAAAAACAATCACCTACATGAAAGCTTCTCATAAAAAACGGGTATCCTTCCGAAAAGCCAAACCAAAGTGGATTTTCTTTGTAACAACAAATTGTTCCCGGTAGATTTGATTCTATGCAGGTGAAATTGCCTTCTATGTTATTTCCTTCATCATCGGAAAAGTATGCGCTGTACGACCATATTCCAATTTCGGTGGGCATAAAACGTATCTTCCAGGTGTCCTCACCGTCGTAAAAGCCCCAAAATTCAATTTGTTTTCCGTTTGGAGAATTGAAATTAACTAAAAGTTCAGTTTCGTTGTATGGATAAGAAGTTTTTGACACTCTTTTAATACTGATTTCAAATCTTCCATATTTGTCAACGTTCATATCTATTTCCTTTTCCGAGAATGAATTTCAAGAAAAATTCCCTTGAATTTATAAAAAATGATATATCAATCAATTGAAAAATTGTAATATATCTGCATCATATTCTAACACAGTATTTAAAAAAAGTCAATGGCTGCAATTGAATAACACCTCAAATTCGAACTGTTAGTGTTCGGATGGAGGTGTTTTTCTTTTCAAAAAACTTGCACTATGAGCTCATATTGGGGCACAATTTTGCACCCTCACACAAAGGTCTTTGTATTACAAGGGCTTTTCGTGTTTTTAGGGGTAAAAAGCTGCATCTCCACACCATGGCACCTTTCCCTCAACCTTATGGACTTGAACCTGAGATTATTTGTTTCAAACATTGACAAACATAAGGGGTTATGATACAATAAATTCAAGAAAAGTTAGGTGATATCAATTTCAAAAAAGGCCTCAGTTTTTGCTCTCCTATCAAATATCGGCTTGGTGTTGATTGTCCCATTAGTTTTCTGACAAATTTTACGGAGGTTTGATATGAAAAAGATTTCTTATGCATTGCTGTTTGTGTGTATGACAGTCGTTTTGATAATCGGAACATCTTTTCCTGTGTATGCAGATACAAGCGGTCAAGTAGGAAACTGTCAGTGGTCTCTTGACGGAACTGTTTTGAGCATCAACGGAAACGGAGCATTGAAAGTCGATTATGGAAACGCGCCTTGGGGAAAGTCGATTACCGAGGTCACAATAAACGAGGGCATTACATCGATTTCTGGCGGTGCCTTTGCTGACTGCGGAGCCCTTTATAAAGTCACCTTGCCAAGTTCTTTAAGGGTAATCGAACATGGCGCGTTTGAGTATTGTACATCGCTTACCTCGATTACCATTCCAACCGGTCTAACTACGATAGAGACCTATGCTTTTTCAAATTGCTCCGCGCTTATAGATATTACCATTCCGAATACAGTTACACATATTGGCATTGAGGTGTTTAAGGAGTGCTATTCTCTGAATAATATTTTCGTTGATTCGTCGAATCCATCCTTTACATCGGTTGACGGTGTGCTGTTTTCAAAGGATAAGTCTGTGCTTATCAGATATCCGTCCGATAAGATCGGTCAGACATATACTGTTCCGAACGCTGTGAAAGAGATAAGTACGGGTGCTTTTGAAGCGGCGTGGGATCTTTTGGATATAACGCTTCATGACGGCATAACAAAAATTGGATATCATGCATTTTATAAGACAGTACCCTATAATGATAGCAGTAAGGTTTACAACGGATGTTTTTATTTGGGAAACCATCTGATTATTGCGAAAAACCAATCTATGACCTCTTGCACTGTAAAAAAAGGTACGAAGACGATTGCGGATGGTGCCTTTGTTTCAGTTGACAAGTTGCAACGGGTAAGCTTGCCTGAGGGGCTTTTATCCATTGGCGAAAATGCGTTTTCCTGGTGCGGTTCCCTTAAAAGCATTTATATTCCAAAGAGCGTTACAAGAATCGAGAACAGCGCATTTTATGATTGTAACGCCATTGTGAGCGTTTTTTATTCAGGAAGCTCTTCCGAACGTAGCAAAATAACGGTAGGAATTCAAAATGAAAGGCTAACCGGTGCATCTTGGAAATATAACACCTGTTACGACGGAAAGGATCACAATTTCAAATCTGAAGTCATTACCAAAAACGCCACCTGCACTAAGGTTGGCGAAAAGAATATGACCTGTTCTGTTTGTGCTGCAGTTGTTACCGAGAAGATAGACGCGACGGGACATAAGTATGGGCAGTGGTCTCAGACAAAGGCGCCTACCTGTGTATCAACGGGCACAAAGGAAAGAAGTTGTACTGTCTGCAACCACCTTGAATCAATAGCAGTTCCTGTTTTGGGGCATGTCTACGGACCATGGGTGGTCGAAATTGAGGCTTCGTGTGAAGATGTAGGTGTTGAAAAGCGAACATGCGTGCTGTGTCAGGGGGTTGAAGCTCAGAATATTGAACCTAAGGGACATAATTATCAAGAATGGAGTGTTGACACGAAGCCAACATGTACTGAAGAAGGACTGGAAAAGAAATCTTGCAGTAATTGTGATTTGTTTGAAGCTCGTGCTCTTTCCGCTTTGGGACATAGTTACCAAGAATGGATTGTTGACACGGAGCCAACATGTACTGAAGAAGGACTGGAAAAGAAATCTTGCAGTAATTGTGATTCGTTTGAAGCTCGCGCTCTTCCCGCTTTGGGACATTCTTATGGCGAGCCCGAGATTGTAAAGAAGCCAACCTTTTTTGCAACAGGATTTGCGGACGCTGTTTGTGAGAAATGCGGAGATGTTAAAACGACGTCGCTCGATAAGTTGGATCCTAAAGAATATATAAATATAATATGCACTTGTATAGTTGTCGCAGTTGCACTGATCGCGGTTGTTATCGTATACATTATAATTAAAAAGAGAAAGGCAAATTTGCCTAAAACATAAAAGTGACGCGCGATGAGATTCCGCTTCGGGAGGAGAGGAGGATTTCATCCAGACTTGTTTGAATTTCATCATGCTTACACGATTTTAGTAAAAAGTGAAAGTTGCAATTTTGTCCTATAACCCAAAAAATCCTGCACGAAAGTGCGGGATTTTTACTTTTCACCTATTCACTATTCACTTTTCACGAAAATTGCAGGATTTTTGAAAGTAATAGGTAAGAAGTAATAGCGAAGAAGTGAGCTTGATTTGCTTTACAAATCTTCATTATTGTGCTATGACCCCATATTGGTGCAACAAAAATGAACCTCAGCACAAAATTCCTTGTATTACAAGGGCTTTTCGTGTTTTTAGGGGTAAAAACAGCCTTCTTTCACCATTGCACCCTTTCTTCGACCTTATGGACTTGGACCTGCGACTTTTTGTTGTCACGCTGTGCGTGACAAATTTCCCTATTTTTTTGGTTGACATATTATTATGAAAATGATATAATAATGATAAACAAACAACCGAGGGGGATGTTACGATGACACTTGGTCAAAGAATACAACAAATACGAATTGAACATAGTCTTTCGCAAGAGGATTTTGCAGAGAAGCTTGGAACAACACGACAAACTGTTTCACGATGGGAGCTTGATCAGACCTATCCCGAAATAGCCAAAATTGTACTTATAAGTAAGGTCTTTTCGGTCACCACGGACTCCTTATTGAAAGACGGAATAAGCACATTTGATACGGATGTCGACTATTTCACTTGTGGTGTTTATCGAGGCACGAATTGTGAGATAGTTGAAACCGAAAAGTTTGCACTGGTGTTCTATTATTCTCCTGATAAAAATATATTAGGAGCCAAGCTCTATAAGGGATACGAGAATAAAAAGCATTTGGTTGCCATTTGTGAAAGAAATCTGCTTGACGAAAAAACAGAATACGCATATTTTGTTGATGATAGTGATCCGCATACTGCAATTATAAATAGTGAACTTGTATCGGGTCTTGGCGCAGCTTGGAATCCTGATATAAAAAAATCCATGCGTCGTTTGGAAAGCTTTATTGTTGATCATAGCGGTACTCCTTTACCATCAGTAAAAGATGCGGGAATACCCAAATGTCTAACATTGTGGAGAATGGCTGATAGCTATCATGCAACACATGATGAGTTCCACTTTTTCTTGTGTACGGGTAAAACAGAGTATATATTCTCAATAAAGCCTCAAGATACAAACATATATTGCGGTGCATCTTATAATATTGTATTTGATCTCGGTTTGTTTAGTGGCGGTCAGTTTTTTAGAATACGCAATTACAAGGATAACCGCGAGAAATGGTGCCGGTTCCATTGCGATTTTACTTGTGAATCAAGAGAAATAAAAATCCCTACCGATGAATGTGAGCTGGGTAAGTGTCTTCAAACAAAGAAAGGACTTATGTGGTGTGTAAAACGGTATAGCGATGATGAAATTGTGCTGCAGGGGTGCGGTGACGATGAATATATTTATCGTCGAACAGATAAGAGAACCGAGCAGTTTACAACAATATAAAATTTCATACTTTGTTAAGGTTCGAATTTGTTGTGTTGTCCCAAAAGAGAGAAATCCGAAATTATTACCAATCGGTGATGGTTTCGGATTTCTTTTTGTTTGAACTAATAATGGCGCGCCAAACGCTGCTGCGGTCATATTCAACAATGCAGCACAAATTGGGTTGGCTATTATTCCTAAAAATCGTTAATTAAAAGACTTATGTTGACTAAAAAGCTTTGCAATGCTATAATAGAGTATATTAGTATCGAAATAGGAGCAGAAACATGAACATTTTGGTGTGTATTAAGCAGGTTCCGGGCTCAAGCAATGTTGAAGTTGATCCCGTAACCGGCGTTTTAAAAAGAAGCGGCGTGCAAAGCAAAATGAACCCGTATGACTTGTACGCTATCGAGCTTGCACTTTCATTGCGAGAGAAATTCGGCGGCCGAGTTGAATGTATTACGATGGGGCCGCCTCAGGCAAAAGCTGTCGTGATTGAAGCGATTTGTATGGGCGTTGACAGCGGAACTGTGCTTTCGGATAGAAAATTTGCGGGTGCGGATGTTCTTGCAACCGCATATACAATTTCTCAGGGTATAAAAATTTGCGGAGAGTTCGATCTGATTCTCTGCGGAAAGCAAACAACCGACGGTGATACAGCGCAGGTTGGAGCGGAGGTCGCAGAGTATTTATCTATACCGAACATTTCAAATGTTATCTCTGTGGACGCGCTCGAAAAAGATAAGCTTTATCTGACCTGCTCGCTTGATAACAAAACGATCAAAGAGAGCATCAAGATGCCATGCCTTATTTCAATGGATTCGGATGTTAACTCGCCCCGTCTTCCTTCCTTTAAGGTTAAGCAGAGTATTGACGAATCGCTCGTTCGGTTTTTATCCTTTGAGGATTTTGAAGATCAAAACGAGAAGCATTACGGGCTTTCGGGCTCCGCAACGCAGGTAGAACGCATATTTCCGCCCGAGGTCAACAAGGAAAAAGCGGAAATATCGGGTACGGCAGAGGAACAGGCTGGACAGCTTCGTATGCTGCTTGACAAGCTCAAGATGATATAAGGTGGTTAGCGTGAAAAATAGATTTTTCACGCCGGGTTTTGTGGCTTTCGCTGCTTTGTAGCAGCGATTTTGCTCCGCAAAACCACCCACAATTCCCAAAATAAGGAAGCTTTCGCTAACGCGAAAGCCATGGTGATTTAATATGGCACAATTGAAAATAAATCAAAATCAAATAACGCCCGAGCTTGCAAAGACGCTTGTTCAGAGCTGTCCGTTTGGAGCGATTCAATTTGAAAACAATACGCTCAGCATAAGCTCGGCATGCAAGATGTGCAAAATATGCGTAAAGCGCAGCAGCGGTGCAGTTGAGTATATAAGCGACGAGGCTCCGACAATAGATAAAGCTCTTTGGCGCGGTATTTGCGTGTATGCTGACTGCCGCGACGGAGAGATTCACCGCGTTACATACGAGCTCTGCGGCAAGGCGCAGGAGCTTTCACAGGTCACCGGACACCCGATTTATGTTTTATTAATCGGTCACAACATTGAAAATGCGGCAAAAAAACTGCTCCACTACGGAGTCGACAAAATTTTTGTATATGATGATCCTGCATACGAGCACTTTAAAATAGAGCCCTATGCGGCGGCATTTTACGACTTTATTGAAAAGGTCAAGCCATCATCTGTTTTGATCGGCGCAACAGCTCTCGGAAGACAGCTTGCACCGAGAGTTGCGGCTCGTTGCCGCGCAGGCCTGACTGCCGACTGTACGGTGCTTCAAATGAAGGAAAATACGGACTTGGTTCAAATTCGCCCTGCCTTCGGCGGCAATATAATGGCGCAGATTGTATCTTCAAACACGCGCCCTCAGTTCTGCACGGTCAGGTATAAGGTTTTTTCAGAGCCTAAGCCTCAAGCCTCGACAAAGGGCGAGATCGTCAATATGGAGCTGTCCGCTGAAAAGCTTGCGTCTGACATTGATGTGTTGAGCATATTTGAAAAGCCGACGGATGTTGATATTGCAGAGGCGGATGTCATTGTTGCGATCGGAAGAGGCGCGCAAAGCGAGGGAATGATTGCTCAGGCAAAGGAGCTTTGCGGCTTGCTCGGCGGAGTGCTTGCATGCACAAGGCCGCTTGCCGAGAGTGGTGTCTTCGATTCCAAGCATCAGATCGGACTTTCGGGAAGAACCGTTAAGCCTAAGTTCATCATTTGTCTTGGCATTTCGGGTGCGGTACAATTCGCAGCAGGAATGAAATCCTCGGATGTGATCGTAGCGGTAAACTCCGATAAAAATGCACCGATTTTTGATGTGGCTCATTACTGCGTTATAGGCGATGTCGGAGAAATTGTGCCGAAGCTTATTGCAAAAATCAAGGAGGCGAAGCAATGATGTATCAGAGTGTGACGCTTGAAGATGTAAAGCGCCTCGAGAGCATCGTCGGAGAGAGTGAAGTCCTTTACGGTGACCAAATCAGCCTCGATTATGCTCACGACGAGCTGGGCGGAATTGAGAAAATGCCTGAGGTGCTTGTCAGAGTTCGCTCGACCGAGGAAGTCAGCGAGGTGATGAAGCTCGCATATTCAAGAGGAATTCCGGTTACTGTCAGAGGAAGCGGCACGGGTCTTGTAGGTGCGGCAGTTGCCATTGAGGGCGGAATTATGCTTGAAACGACCAAGATGAATAAAATCATCACGCTTGATAAGAGCAATTTAACCGTTACAGTTCAGCCGGGTGTTCTTTTAATGGAGCTCGCGGCATTTGCAGAGGAGAACGATTTCCTTTATCCGCCAGATCCGGGTGAAAAATCCGCAACAATCGGCGGAAATATTTCAACAAATGCAGGCGGAATGCGTGCGGTCAAATATGGCGTTACAAGGGATTATGTCAGAGAGCTGACCGTTGTAATGCCAAACGGTGAGATATTAAAGCTCGGTGCAAGGGTTGCCAAAAACAGCTCGGGCTATAGCCTCAAGGATTTAGTAGTGGGCTCCGAGGGGACGCTTTGCATAATTTGCGAGGCGGTTTTAAAGCTGATCCCTCTGCCTAAGGTTACGATCAGCTTGCTCGTTCCGTTCGCGGATATGAAAAGCGCAATCGAAGCAGTTCCGAAAATTATCTGCTCAAAGATAACGCCGACGGCGATCGAATATCTTTCACGGGATACTATCCTGTTTTCCGAAAGCTATCTCGGCAAGAAATTTCCCGATACCAAGAGCGATGCGTACATTCTTTTAACCTTCGACGGTAACACCGAGGAGCAGGTTGAAGCTGATATGAGCGCGGTTGCAAATCTCTGCCTTGAAATCGGTGCGCTTGATGCGTATATCGTTGATACAGAGGAGAGAAAGAAGGCTGTATGGTCGGCAAGAGGCGCGTTCCTTGAAGCGATAAAAGCTTCTACTACAGAAATGGACGAATGCGATGTTGTTGTTCCCGGAAACAAGGTTGATGAATTTATCAAGTTTACCCATTCACTTTCCGACGAAATGAATATTCGTATTCCGAGCTTCGGTCATGCGGGCGACGGAAATCTGCACGTTTATATTTGCCGCGATCAGCTGTCCGACGAGGAATGGGAGAAAAAGCTTGCAATTTGCTTTGATCGAATGTATGCAAAGGCTGATGAGCTTGGAGGACTCGTTTCGGGTGAGCACGGCATAGGCTATTCCAAGAAGGAATACCTTAAAAAGCAGCTCGGCGAAACTCCGATCGCCCTTATGCAGGCTATCAAGCAGGCATTTGACCCCAAGAATATTCTTAATCCGGGGAAAATTTGTTTTTGAGTAAACAAGGAGATTTATTAATGAAAGACATTTTAACAGCACCTTTTGTGGATGAAATGAAGAAGGTTACTGCCAACATGTACAGACTCGGCTGGGACGAGCGCAACGGCGGAAATATCAGCTACATGCTCGAGAATGAGCAGGTTGCAGAGTATTTGGACCTTGACACGGTAATTCGCAGAATACCGATGGGTTTTGATGCAACCGAGCTTATCGGCAAAATATTTATTGTTACCGGAACGGGCAAGTACTTTAAAAATGTTGAGTGCGACCCCGAAACAAACCTCGGCATTATCCGTATAGCAAAGGACGGTACAACTGCTGAGCTGCTGTGGGGATATAAGGACGGCGGAAAATTCACAAGTGAGCTTCCCGCGCATTTGATGAGCCATATCGCAAGACTCAAGCAGGATCCTGATCACAGAATTGTCATGCACACTCACCCGACAAATATTCTTGCAATGACACATATTCATGAGCTTGATGATAAGAAGTTCACTCATACTATTTGGGAAATGTGCACAGAATGTGTTATCGTTTTCCCGGACGGTATCGGGGTGCTCCCATGGATGGTTTGCGGTACAGAGGAAATTGGTATTGCTACGGCAGAAAAGATGAAGGAGTTCAGGCTCGTTGTTTGGGGACTTCACGGAATTTACGGTGCAGGCAAGGACATGGACGAAACCTTCGGTCTTATTGAAACCGTCGAAAAGGCGGCTGAGCTCTACATGCTTATCGCTCATCTGCCTCGCATAAACACTATGACAGATTCCGATCTGAAGGCTGCAGCCAATTCATACGGAGCCGAACCAAGAGCGGACTTTTTGGATCTGTAAAAACGACTCACATTCTAGCCACGACTTTGTTTGGTTGGAATGTGAGCTTTTCTTTTTCTATGCCGCGGCAGGTCGGGGTTTTAAAGATAGTTTTCTGTGCTTTGTAATAAAACTTAAAAATTCCATAGATTGTTGACAAATAAGGTATTACATGCTATAATTAAGTTAGAGAATTATTTGACTTGTTAGATAATTGCAGTTTTTCAGGGGAGTGTGTGTAGCATATGCACTCTCCCGTTTTTTAGGATATATACAGTGTGAAAGTGATTGTTCGGACAATCATAATCGCACAGAAATCAAGAGATTAAAGAAGTTTATCTCCGAAGAGAGGGCATAAATGAATTTTGAGAGTATACAAAAGAAAATAGACGAGCTCAAAGTATTAACATTGCCTCAAATGCAGGAATTGGCAAAGGATATTCGCTCTGTGATTTTGGATACTGTTTCAAAGAACGGTGGACATTTGGCGGCGAATTTAGGAATGGTTGAGGCTACGATTGTGCTTCATAAGATTTTTGACTCGCCAAACGACAAAATCATATTCGATGTCGGACACCAATGCTATGCCCATAAGATTTTAAGCGGCAGACTTGAGGAATTTTCAACGCTGAGGACATATGGCGGTATTTCGGGGTTTACAAACCGTTTCGAAAGCGAGCACGATGTTTTGTACGAAGGACACTGCGGAACCTCAATATCTGCGGCGCTTGGCATTGCGGAAGCGAACAGACTTAAAGGAAATGATAATTACGCTGTTGCGATAGTCGGCGACGGAGCCTTGACTAACGGCATGATATATGAAGCGCTTAACAACTGCGCGGAAAAAAAGCTTAATTTAATCATTCTTATTAACGACAATGAGATGTCTATATCCAAAAATGTCGGTGGACTTCACAATTATCTATCAAGGATTCGCACAAGCAAGGGCTATTTCACCTTCAAGAGAAAATTTGAATCTATATTAGACCGCATTCCGATTATCGGCTATAAACTTGCAAAGCTTTTTAAGAATATCAAGGACTTTTTCAAAAGATGGGTTATTAAAGACAACTTCTTTGAAGATATGGGACTTGTATACCTCGGACCTGTTGACGGACACAATATGGAGAGGCTGACGGAGGTTTTGGAGGAAGCAAAGCTAAAGCATATTCCGTGCGTTGTTCATATGAGAACGCAAAAGGGAAAGGGTTATCGGCTCGCCGAGGAGAGCCCCGACCAATATCATGCGGTTTCGGCGTTTGATCTTGACAGCGGCGTAACCGTTTCAAATGAGTTGACTTTCTCAACCTTTATCGGAAACGAAATGTGCCGTTTAGCTTCAGAGGATGAGCACATTTGTGCGATTACTGCGGCTATGACCGACGGAACAGGGCTTACAAGATTTTCAAGGGAATTTGAGGCGCGCTTCTTTGATGTCGGTATTTCCGAGGAGCATGCAATAACCTTTGCGAGTGGCTTGGCTGTAAACGGTATGAAGCCCGTTGTTATGCTTTATTCTACCTTCGCGCAAAGGTCGTTTGACCAGATATTTCACGATCTGGCTATACAAAAGCTTCCGATGGTGCTTGCGCTTGACAGATGCGGAATCGTTCCGGGGGATGGAATAACACATCAGGGAATTTTCGATTATGCGCTCTTTTCGATCCTGCCGAACGTGTGTATATATTCTCCTGAGAGCTACGCCGATGTCAGAAATGCGCTTGAGGCTTCACTTGACAGCGATACGCTTTCGATAATCAGATATCCAAAGGGCGTTGAGAATGTTGAATACGAGAAATCGGAAAGCTTCATAACATCGGAAAACAATTATTTTGCACATACAGAAAAAATCGAAGACGCCGAAATCGTGATCGTTTCATACGGACGGCTCTCGTATCAAGGCTATTTAGCATATAAGTCGCTCTGCGAAAAGCACAGCGTTGGTCTTGTTAAACTAAAGCTCATCTATCCGCTTGACAAATTCGATATTGTTAAGCTTTGCCCAAATGCGAAGCTGATCTATGTAATCGACGAGGGCATTTCAAACGGCGGATTCGCCGAGAAGCTGACGGCTGTATTAATCGAGGGCGGATATAAGAATCATATTGCGTCAACCTCGATATATGATTACATCGAGCATGGCGATCTTGACACGTTAATGCATGAATGCGGTTTTACGGCAGAGCAAATTGTATCTGAAATTAAGAGCCTCGCCGATGAGCTTGGCATTTAAAGTGCTGTCAATCTGATTAAAATGAGATCAAAGAGGGTGTCACAAATTGCAAAATGATATAGAAAAACAAAACAGTCAATTCCTCGAAATGACAGAGCGGCCGATAGAACAGCTCCTTATAAAGCTCTCGATTCCCGCAATCATCAGCATGATGATAACCAACATCTATAATATTGCCGATACAGCTTTTGTGGGCATGCTCGGCACGAGTCCGAGCGGAGCTACGGGAGTTGTCTTCAGCTTCATGGCGATACTTCAGGCTGTTGCGTTTATGTGCGGACAGGGCGCGGGAAGCATTATGTCGCGAAGGCTCGGTGCAAAAAAGTTAAACGAGGCAACCGAATACAGCTCGACGGGATTTTTCCTATCATTCGGGCTCGGCGTGCTTCTGTGTGCAGGAACCTTTGCATTCATGCCTTGGCTGCTTCAGATTTTGGGAAGCACGGACACGATTTACCCTTACGCTAAGGTTTATATTACATATATCGCAGTAGCCGCGCCGTTCTTTTGCTCGAGCTTGACGATGAACAATCTGCTTCGCTACGAGGGAAAGGCTAAGCTCGGCTCGGTCGGAATGATGATCGGAGCACTTTTGAATATTCTGCTTGACCCGATATTGATGTTCGGCTTGAATCTGGGAATCGCAGGTGCGGGAATTGCGACCGCCTTTTCTCAGATTGTCAGCTTTGCGGTGCTTCTTTTCATGTTCGTTTCGGGAAAAACGCAGACAAAAATTTCGATAAAATACATCTCACGCGAGATAGGAGCTTACCTTAACATTGCGGCAACGGGCTTCCCGAGCCTGCTTCGCCAAGGACTTGCAAGTGTTTCGGGAATGCTTCTCAATCAAAGTGCAAGAGTTTATGGCGATGCAGCGATTTCGGCATTCAGTGCTGTTTCACGAGTCAGCTTCTTTTCAATGGCGATTGCAATCGGAATCGGTCAAGGCTTCCAGCCGATCAGCAGCTTTAATTTTGGTGCGGGCAAGCGTGAACGCGTTAAAAAGGCGTTTTGGACCGCGATGGCATATGAGGAAATCGTATTGTTTGTGCTGTCGGTTCCGATGTTTATATTCGCGCCCGAGCTGATTCGCATGATGCGCAACGACCCTGAGGTTATAGAGATCGGAAAACGCGCACTCAAGCTTATGTGTGTTGCCTCGATCTTTATTCCGCCTACGATGATGGTGGAGATGGGCTTCCAAAGCATCGGCGCAAGACTTTTAGCTACCATCTCCTCAAGCCTCAGAAGCGGAATCCTGCTCATACCGTCATTGCTTATTCTCGCGAATACAAGAGGACTTTCAGGAATACAAGAGGCACAGCCGTTATCATTCGTATTGTCGTTTATGGCGTGTATTTTCCTTTGCAGAATTTATTTAAATAAGCTCAAGGACTGAAAAAACGGTGGTTGGAAAACAACCACCGTTTTTTCAAGAGATATGATGTACTATTTTAAGTAAAGCCAAAACGTAGTGCAGTCTGAGGCACAAAGTCAATTCTCTAAAGGATATTTGCCGTATTTTTCAAGCGCGGCGTAGTATGCCGCCATGTGTTCCTCGGGTATCGGCATTGCCTGGTCGGGTGCGCAGAAATAGCCGCCGTCTGCACCGAGAAGGGAAATCACGCGCTTAACCTCAGCGTCAATTGCTTCGATCGGTCCTGATTCGAGCAGGGCTGTAGCGATCGCACCGTGAATGCACATTCTGTTTTTGGTAACCTCAATGACTTTGGATAAATCGTTTGCTGTTGCCTGAACAGGATTGAGGATATCGACTCCAAGCTCGATAAATGTTTCAAGAATAGGCTCGATATGACCGCATGAGTGGAAGTGGATCTTTACGCCGCGTTTTTTATAGAAGTCAAACAAACGGCGGTATTCGGGAATCAGAAATTCCTCGATCAGCTCCTTCGACATTAAAAGCGCACGCTGTGTTCCGAGATCGTCGCTCATCGTGACGACCTCAACGCCGCACTTTATGTAATGCTCTGCGATTCCAAGCTGAAAATCCATGATTTTATGGAAGATCTTCTTTGCGTATTCCGGCTCGGTGAACATGTAAATCATCATGTTTTCCATTCCGACAAGCATGTAGCTCTTTTCCCACAGCGTATCTCTGTGGCTTCCGACGACGAAGCGATTTTTTCTGTCCTCATCGGTTATGCGCTCGGCAATTTCGTAGATTTTTCCGCAGATGCGCTCATCGTTCGGGTCAGGCCAAGCATAGCTGTCGAACGCTTCCATCTCGGCAAGCGGATTGCCTTTTGGGAAGCCCATAACATTCGCATGCTCCTTGTGCCACTCGGTTCCCCAGATATCAGTCCAAACAGAGCCTACGGGGCAGTTATGACCGCCGCCGTTATATCCCTCATGGTTAACGCCGGTGTATACTAACGTAATGCTTGGAAGCTCCTTTTGGATATATTCGGGCTTTCCGAATTTGAGTATTTCGAGTGCGTTTTCCTTTGGATTCATAAGTATAGTTCTCCCTATTCTGCCGTTATTTTGGCGGTAAATATCTCAACTCCGTCGCTAAGCTTCAAATCAATGCAGTAGACGAGGTCGGAGTTTGTTATAACGTTGTTGTTTTCGTCAAGACGGTAGCCGTGCTTGACATGCTCCTCCGTTGATACGGATGGTGTGCAAATTGCAGGATCAAAACACAGCGTGGTTCTGCCGAGCTTTATTTTGCCGCTCGTTATCTCAGGCTGTCGGAGGGTAATAAAGCGCTCTGTAATCTCGCAGTCGGTCTTGAAGTGATCTGTGAGAGTAATGCCGCTTTCATTATATTCGAATTTTCGCTCAAATGAAGTGAGCTTTGGCAGATCGTACGCCTTTTCAAGCTTATAAGTGACAACGCCGTTGTCAACCGAAAACTCGCTCGCATATTTCTTGCCGTCCTTTTGACCGAAGCCGTCAAATATCGGAACGCTGTGGCTGAATGAGTTGTTGCAGAAGGTTTCATAGCGGTGGCTGTTAAAGTAATCCTTTGTGTAAAGCCCCGAGCCGAGGTCGCATAAAGCTTGCCCGTCCTTGTCGGAGAAGATGAAGCTTCCGAGGTCGTTGTGATTGTGAGGCTCATCATTGTCGCCGCCCTTTGCCGCGCAGGAATAATTTTCGCGGTTAACGATAGCATGCTGTGCATCAGGCAGGAAATGGTCTGACAGGTGAACGCCGCTTCTTTTAACGCTTGGGTCGAGGCAGAGCAGCGTGCGAAGTCTTGCACAAAATTGAACCTGACCGAGATGCAAACAGCTGTGAGCATCATCGAGTACGTCAACATCGTCGGGATAAACCGAGTGGAGATAATGCGCAAGTCCCAAATCAACGCTTCCGTTTCGTCCGCCGTCGGAGAAGCTTGTTATCGTGTTTCCGCAGAGGAATACTCGGGCAGGGAAGGTTGCGATGTTTTTGACCTTAGGATCCAAAAAGTAATTGATCTTGCCGTTTGTATATTTTAGGAGCAGATCCGCCAAAAACGTGAAAAAGCCGAAGCCGTATGACCAATATCCAAAGCCCTCGCGGCATGTTCCGTCAGACGGGAAGCTGTTTAAAAAGGCATTCGCGGTCGAACACAATCTCGGGATAGAGAGCTCGAGCAGCTTTGGGTCAACATGTATCAAGCAATTAGCGACGCTGAATGCACAAACAGAAGCCCAGTTGTTTTCCGATTGACACCAGCCGTGGTTATTGTTGAGGTAAGGTGTGATGATTCTGCGGCGCACCTCAGCTCTGACGCGCTTTATTACGGGAGTATCGAGTCTATCCTCAAAAATCTCGCAAATTTCGGAAAGGGCAGAGCCTGTTTCGGATGCGAAAAGATCAATACAATACGGGTCACCATCAACATTTCCACCGCAATGCGCGGGAACTGCCCAACTGTACTCGTCGCAAATCGCCCACATGATATCCTGGAGCTCGTTAAGATAATGCTCCTCCTCGGGATAGATAAGTGCAAGCAATGCGCATGAGGACAAAAATGCGCGGCGTTTATACCAAGGGTTTTCATATTCTCCTCGGCTGCCGTTCTTGTGGAACATCCAACGGCTGCTGTATGAAAGAAACGGAACATTCTTGAAGAAATCCGGATTGTAATCATGTTTTATTCTGTCAAGTATGGGTGCATAATCGGGAGAGGTTTTAACTTTCTCCCAAAATTCCTTGTCGAATACTTTTTCAAGTAATACCATAATATCCTCACTTTCGGCATCACAGAGCCATATTTTGTACAACTGGAATTATTATAGCATTGGTATAGCTAAAAAGCAACAATCATAAGAAAAAATTATAAAAATTTTCAAAGACGCTAATTCGAATGCAACCAGCGTGTCGATTGACAGGTATTCTTCAGTATGTTATAATATACGCAGATGGTATATAAGCAAAAACAGACTTGGATTCAGCAAAAATTCTTCCCGACGGGATAAAAAATTCGGAGATGCTATGAAACTTACACCGATCACAATAAACATCAGCGACTACCCTGATACGCTGCACCGCATTTTAACCGGTGCGCAGATATTCGACAGCAGCTCATCGCCTATGGCGAGGGTGCTTTATATTCAGCGCGACGGAGTATGTACTCACCACGCGCGCGATTACTTTTTGAAAACAGCCGCTCGAGGCAGTCTGAAACAGGAATACGAGCTGACGCGCTATTTTAACAAAAAAGGGCTTGCCGCAGATTCGCAGTTGTTGACCGACGATGCGCACGACTACCTTTTGACAGAGGCAGTTCCAGGCAAGGATTGCACGGATGCGATGTATCTTTCCGATCCCAAACGCCTCTGCGACACGCTTGCTCAGATCCTTTTCACGCTTCATGAAATCGAGCATGATGACTGCAATATCAATCATACTGACAGATATATCAAAACAATCGAGCAAAATTACCGAGCAGGGGATTTCGATTTATCATACTGCGATTCGCCCGAGATAAAAACGGCGGATGAGGCTTACAAATATGCAAAGGAGCATATAGGGCTGCTTGAGAGAAACACGCTTCTTCACGGCGATTACTGCCTGCCGAATGTGATACTTCGCGACTGGAAGCTTAGCGGCTTTGTAGATGTCGGAAACGGCGGCGTCGGCGACAGGCATGTCGATTTGTTTTGGGGCGCGTGGACGCTTCGGTATAATCTCGGCACAGACGAGTATCGCCAAAGATTCTTTGACGCATACGGCAGAGATAGAGTAGATACGCAAAGGCTCAAGCTTATCGGAATTTGTGAGGTTTTCGGATAAATTTTTCAAAAGCTGTAACCTTTGCATGCTAAAATCCTACTTTATAGATGAAGGACGCTTATAAGGGGGCGAAAAAATGGAAGATTACGAAATAATCGCGCTATACTTCGACCGCTCTGAGGATGCAATTTCCCAAACGCAGATAAAGTACGGCAAATACCTAAAAAGCATTGCCTGCCGTATTCTGCAAAGCGAGGAGGACGCTGACGAATGCGTGAATGATATGTACATAGGTGCATGGAACAGCATTCCGCCCGAAAGACCGCGTGATTTAAAGTATTACCTTGCCGCACTTGCGAGGAATATCGCACTTAACCGATTCGACTATAACACGGCAAAAATGCGAAACAGCGATTCCGTGCTGGCACTTGATGAGCTCGAAGGGTGCCTGCCGACAACGGATGGAGCGTTTGATGATGCGGTCATTCTGAAGGAAACAATCAACCGCTTTTTAGCCTCGCTCGACAAGAGGACGCGTATTGTTTTCATGCAGAGATATTGGTATCTCTGTTCCGTTGACGAAATTGCAAAAACAAACCAAATGTCAGTATCGAACGTAAAAGTTAGCCTTCACCGTACACGAAACAAATTCAAACAGTTTCTCGAATTGGATGAATAAGTTTAAACCGTCAGAAAGGAATGGTCATAATTATGAAAAAGAAAAAACTTCTTGATGCAATGAGCCTTGCCGATGAAAGCTTCGTTCGTGAAGCAGACCCGAGCAAGAGGACACAGAAAAAGCCCAAATGGAGGTCGCTCAGTCTTGTCGCGGCATGTCTTTGCCTTGTAATGCTGATTGGCGGAACAACTCTGTTTATGCCATTTAACACCGCGCCCGATGACCTCTCAGCTTACAAAAAGAGCGAATACTACGACGTTCTCACGAAGCTGAATCTTTTAAACTACGAGAAGCCAAAATACAAGAATAACTACGAAAAGCTTACCGCAGCGATTGAAGATATGTTTGAGGATGCTGCAAGAGAAGTTATGGGCGGATTTGGTGCCGCTATGAATGGCGCAGTTATGCCGGAGGCTGACTTCGCTGTGGATGACGGATTTATTTATGAGGCTGTGGCAGATAGCGTGACTGCCACGGGTAGCGCGGCTACCAAGGGTGATCACGATTTTTATTATTCAGCCCCCATCGAAGAGGCAGAATCCTCTGACTCTGACGCCTACAAAGAAATCACGGATAATCAGGTTGCAGGCGTTATTGAAGCCGACCGCATCAAGCGCAGTGAAAAGCACATATTCTACCTTGACGGCTCAACTCTCCGCGTTTTCGATATTGCCGGCATGGACTCAAAGGAGCTCGGCTCATATACGCTCTACAACGGAGAGCGCGATTATATGGTTAATAAGTGGGAGTTTTACCTGACCTCCGACTGCAAGAGCGTGGTTCTGATGACGACCTATATGGAAAACAGCCAGCTCTGCACAGGACTTGTAACTCTCGATGTTTCAAACCCCGAGAATATTAAGGAAAGCGGCTCGTTTGCGATAACGGGAAGCTATCTCACCTCGCGCTCGGTTGACGGAAAGATAATCCTCGTTTCTCAGTATCTCTTTGAAAAGAGCAAGATGGATTTCGATAAGCTCGAAACCTTTGTTCCGATGTATGACACAGGTGACGGACTTGAACCGATTCCTGCGGATTGTATAGTTATTCCCGAGGAGGTTCACTCTCCGAGATACACCGTCGCGATGATTCTTGACGAGAAATCGCTTGAGCTGAAGGCGACGAGTGCAAACCTTTCCTACATGGACGATGTTTATGTAACAAAGGAGCGCATTTACCTCGCACGCGTATTTGAGGATGAAATTAAGAACGCTGACCTTCCATACGGTACAATGACTGAGATCACCTGCCTTGATTATACCTCTGATGAGTTTAAGGAAGTAGGCTCGGTAACCGTCCGCGGATATATCAAGGACCAGTGGAGCATGGATGAGTATGACGGCATCCTGAGAATCGTTACAACAACAAACGGACTTGATGAGTGGCATCTGAGCGGTGGCTACAGACCTGTTTCGGGCGACGTCCTGCTTTCGGCATCGGGCGGATCAAGCGCAAGCCTCTACTGCGTTGATGCAAATACATGGGAGATCGTTGCATCAGTCGAGGAATTCGCTCCTAAGTATGAGGAGGTACAGTCTGTTCGCTTTGATGGAACTATGGCGTATGTCTGCACCTCGATTGAGATGTCGGACCCCGTATTCTTCTTCGACCTTTCCGATTTAAGTAATATTACCTTCAAGGATACAGGAACGATCGAGGGCTATTCAAGCTCGCTCGTAAACTTCGGTAACGGTTATTTGCTCGGTATCGGCATGGGCGGCTGGAATACCTTCAAGGTGGAGATCTACGAGGAAACCGAGGACGGTGTTCGCTCTGTGGCAAGCTACATCAAGGAGGGAGCGGATTACTCGACAGAATACAAATCCTATCTCATCGACCGCGAAAATCAGCTTGTCGGCTTGGGAATCAATATCAGCGGCAACTATTATTTCAAGGACGACGCATTCACTCAGAATACCGAACAAGGCTCAAAGTACATTCTTCTGCATTTCAACGGCTTTGAAATTGCTGAAATCGTATGCGAAGACCTCGCAGGCGACCCCGAAACTCAGCGCGGAACGGTTATCGACGATTACCTCTACATGTTCGGCGCGGAAGATTTCAAGCTTGCTGACGTATCGGTAGTAACAAAGTAAAACAATACGGCATCGCCTATGTTATTAAGGCGGTGCCGATTTTTGTTTGTGGTGTTTTGACTCTGTGAAACTGATATGTAAAGCAAGCCGAATATACTGTGGCACTAAGCCCACTTTACACACGACACAGAGGGGAACGGATAGCTTGCAGCAGCTTTGCCTATTGCACCTGTTTTGTTATCAAGCTCAAAGACTGTGACATCTCCGCTCGACTGATTTGCAACTGCGATATATTTTTCGTCAGGGCTTATATCAAAGCTTCGAGGGCAAGCTCCGCCGCAATCGTATGTTGCGAGCTTTTTGAGCGTACAACCGCAAGGCGATACCTCAAAGCAGACGATTGTATCCTGCCCCCTGACTGAGGCGTAAAGATAACGTCCGTCGTTTGTTATATGGATATCTGCTGCTTGAGGTCGCTTTTGGGCTCCGTCCATCGAGAGAGAATACTTTTCCTTATAGGTCAGCGCAGACGTTTTTTCATCGTAGCCAAACACAACTACCGAGCTGTCAAGCTCTGTCGCGAGGTAGAGATGCTTTCCGTTCGGATGAAATACAAGGTGACGCGGACCCTGCCCGGGCTCTACGCAAGCGAAGGGATGAGATTCGTTTGCCGAAAGCTTGCCATCTTCTTTGATGTCGTAGCAGAACAGCTTATCTAAACCGAGGTCAGCGATAATAAGGTGCTTTCCGTCGGGAGAGGGTATAGACGAGTGAACATGAGGTGCTTCCTGACGATTCGGATTAACACCTTTTCCGGTGTTCTGAATGAAGCTCACACACTCAAGAGTGTGTTTGTTCAAACCGGCGTGACAGCCTCCGTGATATCCTGACACATATAGAAAGCTTCCGACAACTATAGCGTGACATAAACCGTTTCCGTCAAGCGTGACACGTTCCATCTCACCGCTTGGGGGAATCTTAACGACAGATGCTGAGGTGTGATTTTCTTCGACAGCGAAAATCGTTCCGTTTTCAACCGTTATATACGAGGGATTTGCGACATCTCCGAATTTCTTCAGCTCAGTAATCGAGCTTCCGTCAAAGTCCAGGCGGCATATTCCCTCGCCGGGCTCGTTGTTGGTATAAGCCGATGCGTAGAGTGAATAGCTCATTATTCATTGCCTCCCTTGCATCCGCTCCAATATCCGCAGCTGTCTGTAACGAGTGGATATCTGTAGTTCTGAACCGAATCGACTGCGCCCTTGATGTATGCTGTGAAGTAAGCCTCACAGGTGTGATGTCCGCCAACCATGTCGATCAGGTGGTCGTTCATTATACATCCATCGAAGTTTATTTCATCAAGAGCCTTTATAACATTGATGAGATTGTAATAGCCCGCGTCGGGGAATGTTTCTCTGAAACCGCCCTTAGCATCAAGCGGCGAGGTGACGTTTCTGAGGTGAACCTTAAAGAGAAGATTACGCTCACCGAGCCATTTGATAAACTCCTCAGGTGTTGCGCCAATCGGGAAACCGCCCTCAAGCCAGCATCCGACACATAGACAGCAGCCGATATTCGGGCTGCTTGCTATCGTAAGAGCCTTTTTGTAGCCGTCAAATGTGCCGAAAATTCGTCTTGGAACGCCAGCCATAGTATAAACGGGCGGATCATCCGGGTGAATTCCGATAAAGACCTTGCTCTCCTCGGCTACGGGGACAACCTGTTTAATGAAATACTCGTAATTTTCCCAAAGCTCTTCCTCGGTATAGCTCCTGCCATGAGAGAGCGGCCATGTGAAATCGCCGAATGCGATTGAACGGTTATCGGATTCAAGGTCAAGGCCTGTTCCAAACGCACCGCCGCGAATCTCACGCTTAACATTATCTCTCCAGATTCCGTTGCCCATGTGAGCATAGGTGGAATAGTGTATTCCTGCTTTTCCGAGGTTTTTGATGTAGTTTAAATATCTCTCGATATATTCATCTCTGTCGGGAAGACCGAGAGTTACGCTCGACATATTGTGAAGCTCATAATTTTCAAGACGGAAGATTTTCAGTCCGCGCTTTTCAAGCTCCCACGAAAGCTCCTCATAGCATTCAGCGGTATGCTCGGGAACCTGCCAATGCCTGAGCATGACCCATTCAACGCCGAGCTGTCGCATGAAGTTAATGCCTTCCTCGTCAAAAACGATCTTGCCGTTTTCGTCACGATAGACTTTTCCCTCAAGCTTAGTTCCGACCTGCATTCCCGGGCGTGAATTCATATAGCCCTTGACTGCCTTCATCGGGTAATTTCCAAACATTCAATTATCCTCACTTTCGAGTTTTTTTATTGATTCGTTGACCATTTCTATAGCCTCGTTCCTGTTCTTATCGAGAAATCCTTTTCTCACCCATGGAATAGCATCGTGCCCCTCAAGCAGTCCGGGAAGCACGAGCCCACCGTCAATACGGAGCGTGATGCCCGTGATATAACCTGCCACATCATCAGCAAGATATGCAACTGCCTCGCCAACCTCGCGAGCAGTTCCCGAACGGTGCAGGGGAATGGATTCTTTTACAAAGGGTGTGTTGTTGAAATCCCAATTCGGAGAAGGCGCCCATGTGCAGCCGGGTGCTACACAGTTAACGCGAATGTTATATGCCGACAGCTCGAGCGCGATCGATTCGCAGGCGCGTTTGATTGCCGCCTTGAAGCTTCCGTATATGAAATCGTCGGGATGCGCACTTTCACCGCGAGTTGAAGTGATGAATATTATTGAGCCTGCAATTTCATCTTTGACCATATGGCGTGCGGCTGCACTGCAGCATAAGATGTAATTTCTGTAATTGGCTTCATAGATATAAGCGAGATCCTTTTCTGTCGCTGTGAGTATTGATGCTCTTGAATCTCTGCCTGCGTTGCAAACCATGAGATCGATGTGACCAAGGTCGCGATGCGCCATGTTTACAATTTTTTCGGGAACCTCGGGGATTTCAAGACTTGCCTGATAAACATAGCATCGTCTGCCGAGCTTTTCGATCTCAGCCTTGGTTTCAAGTGCGCCCTCAAGACGGCTGTTGTAGGTTATTGCCACATCATAGCCCTTTTCGGCAAGCACAACTGCGATGCCTTGACCGATATTGTGGCTTCCGCCCGTTACAAGTGCGGTTTTTGACATATGCTCACTCCAATTCAACTTGTTTTTCACATTAATTGTATCACACATTTTTTGCTAAATCAACTCAAAAAATAAAAAAAGGGGCTGTTGCAAGTTGAAAACTTGCGGCAGCCCCGGGCGCGAATGCGCCCAAATACGACGTGTTTTGTGTGCAATGCACACAAAAATGTCACCCTTGGTGGGTGACAAGGTGTATTTTATGGGAGCTGTTGCACTCAGGTGCAACAGCCCCTTAATAGTTTTAGTTATCAGTCGTTTGTGTAGTTGTCGAAGTAGCCCTGAATGAGAACTATCGGAGTACCCTTGTCGCCCGAGCCGGATGTGAGGTCGCAGAGCGAACCGATGAGGTCGGTGAGTCTGCGAGGAGTTGTGCCCTCGGAGATCATCTGTCCGACAAGGTTTTCATCCTTTTCGGAGATCTTCTGCTTGATGGCTTCTTTGAGCTCATCGCCGTGAAGCTCTGCAAAATCGTTGTCAGCGAGATACTTAAGCTTGAGCTCGTTTGGAGTGCCCTCAAGACCGCTGGTGTATGCAGGAGAAACAACCGGGTCAGCAAGCTCCCAGATCTTTCCTACCGGATCCTTGAATGCGCCGTCGCCGTAAACCATTACTTCGATATTCTTGCCTGTAGCTTCAAAAAGACGCTTTTGAATAGCATCAACGATCGGCTGGCAATCGCGGGGGAAGAGCTTAACCTGATCTTCTGTAGCCTTGTTTGAGCCGAGAAGACCGTATTCCTTGTTGTAGCCGCTTCCGTTTACGGGAGCGCTTAAAATATCGTCGAGTCCGAGAATGATCTCTCCGCCTGCATTCTTTAAAAGTCTTTTTGTACGAGCTCTTGTGTGGATGTCACAGCAGAGTACATTCTTTGTATAGTTAAGGATTGCCTTGGGGTTGTTAGCGAAGATGATCTCGCAATCCGCACCGCAGTCGCGGATGAGCTTTTCATAAAATTCAACATAGTCAACGCCGGTGAAGGGATGCTTTTCGTATCCGAACAGCTCGCGGTATTTTTCGAGTGTGAGGACATCTGCATAGGGGTCAACGCCCTTGTCATCCATAGCGTCGAGGCTGATAAGATGATTTCCTACCTCATCAGACGGGTATGAGAGCATGAGTACAATCTTCTTAGCACCCATAGCAATACCGCGAAGGCAGATAGAGAAGCGGTTGCGGCTGAGTATCGGGAAGATAACACCGACAGTTTCACCGCCAAATTTAGCTTTAACGTCAGCAGCAATGTCGTCAACGGATGCGTAGTTACCCTGAGCTCTCGCAACGATAGCTTCAGTCATAGCAACAACATCACGGTCGTGGAATGCGAAGCCGTCATCCTTTTGTGCTTCAAGAACGGAATCTGCGACGATCTTTACAATGTCGTCACCGCTTCTTATAATGGGGGCTCTGACTCCGCGAGATACGGTACCAATCATGCGACTCATATTAAAAATACCACCTTTATAGTAATTAATTTTCAGATAAAATATCGATAAATTCGTGTGGTTGACTCACCAACTATAGATTATATCATAAAATTTCAAGAATATCAAGAAGAAAGTAAAAAAATTTACACCAAATATAATTTATTTCTACAGTAGTTATTTTGGCAGAAATGCTTTTTTTTATAAAATTACAATTATTGAAAATTGCTATTGAAATCATATGAATTATGTGTTATAATAAAAAACGTGGTAATTATTGATTCTTTTTATAAAAGCATCAATTAAAACGATAAATAATCAAAGCTCGACAATTTGTGGCTCTATTTTGGTAATTCCAAAGTTTTGCTGCGCAAAACATGCCCCAAAGGGGAGAAAGGAAGCTTTTGCTAAGCAAAAGCAATATCAGAATCAATGAAAAAGATTTACGAAGGAAAAACCAAAGATGTTTACTCTCTTGATAACGGCAATGTAATGCTCAAATTCAAGGACGACTGTACCGGCAAGGACGGCGTTTTCGATCCCGGTGAAAATACTGTAGGCCTTACCATCGAGGGTATCGGCAAGGCTAACCTTCAGACCTCCGTCTACTATTTCGAGCTTCTCAAAAAAGCCGGCATCAAGACTCATTATGTATCTGCTGATGTTGATAATGCTACTATGGAAGTTCTTCCCGGAACCGTATTCGGTCATGGCCTTGAGGTTATCTGCCGCCTTGTTGCAACAGGAAGCTTTGTTCGTCGCTATGGCGAGTACATCGAGGACGGTACTGTTTTAGAGGGCGGTTATGTTGAATGCACCTTCAAGAACGATGCTAAGGGCGACCCGCTCGTAACATGTGAAGGTCTTGCGGCTCTCGGAATTATGACTCCCGAAATGTTCGCTTCCATGAAAGAGCAGACACTCAAGATTACAAAAATCGTTGCTGACGACTTAAAATCCATCGATCTTGACCTTTGGGATATCAAGTTTGAGTTCGGCTACAACAAGGATGAGGTAATCCTCATCGACGAGATCGCTTCGGGCAACATGCGCGTTTATAAGGACGGCAAGATCGTTGAACCCGTAGAGCTCACAAAGCTTATTCTTAACAGATAAATAATAAAGGGCTGACGTGTAAAACGTCAGCCCTTTGGCATTTCAGAACGGATTTTTGTTTTCTTCTATATATTAGTAATAACCGCTCCGCCATAATCTGTCAGCTCACCTCCGAGCGAAATACAGCCGCAGCCGTGAATGCGCAAAAACTCACAGATCGCTTTTCCGTCGGGATGAGAATCGATATCTCCGAGAAAATATACGAGCGGTTTTTCACCTTGATTGCCCTCACAGACAAACGAAGCACCGCCTATAAAACCGTACTCACATCCCTCAAGCGCAATGTGTCCGCTTTGAATGCGAAGCACGTCAATTCCGCGCTCCTCCATTTTACAAGCCATGCCGATATCGGCTGTTATCGCGCATCCGCAAAAAGGAAGTGCAAGCACAGAACAGCAGGCGTAACCCTGATTGACGTTTACAAGCTCAATCCCAAGCTCACATGCGGCAGCCTTTATGGCAGGCGAAAGGCTTGCAGACCTCGCAAAAAGCAGCTGCCTGACAGCGAGGGCGTTGAATGCGGTGTCGGTAGGATATTCGCCGTGCGGATAGTCGGGAACCATTGTGAAGTGACGGTGAAGCATTTGTGGAATGCTGTCACAGTATTTTTCATTAATAATAAGCCGCGAGCCTATTTTGCAAATCAGTGTATCGGCGTGCGAGGCGACAATAGGGTTAAGTCTGTTGTCCGGAGGCAGAAAAATCGGTGTGAAGCCGTTGTCGGTCAATTTTTTTGAAAAACGGTGCTCGGCGGCATCTGAAAGAAGAATATATCGCATAAATACTCCATTTTTGCAAAAACTGATAAAGAACGAAAAAAGCCCGCTAAGCGGGCTCTTTTGTGAACTTAAGCTCTGTCAACTTTGCCGGAACGCAGGCAACGGGAGCATACATTAACAGTTGTATGTGTGCCGTTTACGATGGCCTTAACGCGTCTAATGTTAGGCTTCCAAGTTCTGTTTGTCTTGCGGTTCGAGTGAGATACCGCCTGTCCGAAAGTCACTGCTTTTCCGCAGATTTCACATTTTGCCATGATATTTACCTCCTTAAAGCCACGTAAATAGCGGCGTAGCTAAATCATAATTAACAGAGTTATTATATCATATAATTCGATGGATTGCAATAGGTTTTTAAAAAAATATAAAAAAAGATTTATAAACTTTATACTGTTATAATCATGCTTTCTTGTTACAATTAATAAAACCCGATGTGGGAATATACACCGATAACAGAGAAATAATTCAGCAATTGTACAAACGGTACAAATTCAAACGCATGAATTAAGCTAAATTTTACATCAGACGCGTGAATTAAACTTGAAAAATATAGTAATTTGTTGTAAAATATAACTATAACTTATTATTAAGTCGAATAAAAGGAGTATTTCTAATGGCTATAAAGCTGAATGACAAATATGTAAAAAACTACCTGACAAGCGAGGACCTCTGCGCGATTAAGCCTGCTATCAAATCCTCCATTGATCAGATAAAGCAAAAGAACGGACTCGGCAACGACTTTCTCGGATGGTCAACCCTGCCCGTTGATTATGATAAGGGAGAGTTCGCACGTATCAAGGCTGCTGCCCAGAAAATTAAGAAGTCCTGCGATATTCTCGTGGTAATCGGTATCGGCGGCTCATATCTCGGAGCTCGTGCGGCTATCGAATTTATAAAATCCCCTCTTTATAATGATAAGAAAAAGGACACTCCGAGCATCTATTTTGCAGGCAACAGCATCAGCTCATCCGCACTTGCTGAGCTTATTGAGATCTGCCAGGGCAAGGACGTCTGCGTAAATGTTATATCAAAGTCGGGCACAACCACAGAGCCTGCGGTTGCTTTCCGTATTTTCCGCGACCTGCTTGAAAAGAAGTACGGCGAGGACGGAGCACGCGAGCGTATCTTTGTTACTACCGACAAGGCGCGCGGAACTCTCAAGGAATTTGCGACAGAGAAGGGATATGAAACCTTCGTTGTGCCGGATGATGTCGGCGGACGCTTCTCCGTGCTTACTGCGGTAGGACTTCTTCCGATTGCCGCGGCAGGATGCGATATTGACGCTATAATGAAGGGCGCTGAGGAGGCTATGAATGCACTCTCGGACGACTCGATCGAAAATAACGATGCGGCTAAATATGCGGCGCTTCGCAACATTCTCTACAGAAAGGGTAAATCCACCGAAATTCTCGTTTCCTACGAGCCTGCGATGACTATGATGGACGAGTGGTGGAAGCAGCTCTTCGGCGAGTCTGAGGGCAAGGCAAATATGGGAATTTTCCCTGCGTCGGTAATCTTCTCGACCGACCTTCACTCTCTCGGTCAGTATATCCAGGAGGGCAGACGCAACATTTTCGAAACCGTCGTATCCATTGCAAAGTCTAACGATACGGTAATTATTCCGACAGACCCCGCAAATGTTGACGGACTCAACTTCCTTGCAGGCGAGGAGCTTCACAAGGTTAACGAAGCGGCTATGAATGCTACACTTTTGGCGCATGTTGACGGCGGTGTTCCGAATATCCTGCTTGAAATTCCGGACCGCAGCGAGAGCACATTCGGCTATATGGTATATTTCTTCGAGCTTGCCTGCGCAATTTCGGGATATACTCTCGGAGTAAATCCCTTTAATCAGCCCGGCGTTGAGGCTTACAAGAAGAACATGTATGCGCTTCTCGGAAAGCCCGGCTACGAGGCGCAGAAGGCTGAGCTCCTTGAAAGAATGTCGAAATAATTGAAATCTTGGTTCCCAAGCGGTTTGGATGAGATAGCTAAGCTTGTATCACAAATTTGTACAAGATGTAAAAACTTTGAATTTTCATATATTTTGTTTAGAAACCACTTGAAATTTTATAAATTTTAGTGTAAAATATAAATACGGGATATCAGCTATGTGTTAATCGTAAGACTGACACATAAAAAGCGTCGCTTTGGGGATGTATCTGCCGAAATAACGCTTTTAAATGATGAAGTGCATCTTTTGTCGGGTTTTGCCGATAGATTGAAGCTTGAAGCAAGGCTTCGCGGAAGATACTTTGTCCGAGGCTGATAATCACCAAATTACAAGGAGGATTTCTCACTATGTTAAATTTAATCATCGGCGTCAAAGGTACAGGCAAGACCAAGCAGCTTATCGAAATGGTAAACAACGCATCCGAGCAGAGCAAGGGTTCGGTTGTTTGCATTGAAAAAGGAACCAAGCTGACTTATGATATTAAGCATACATCGCGTTTGATCAATGTAGATGAATACGGCATCTGTGATGCACAGTCGCTTTTTGGCTTTGTAGCCGGAATTATTGCATCCAATCACGATGTTACCGATATATATATCGACTCTGCTCTCAAAATCTGCAAGAATGATGTTGAAAGCTTCGACACACTTCTTGACGAAATGAACGAGCTTGCTGTAAATAACAACCTCAAGCTCACCATGACTATTTCGATTGCTAAGGAAATGGCAACCGAAAAGATGAACAAGTACATCTAAGCTCAAATGGAGCTTAAAAAGCTGCCGCGAATCAACGATTCGCGGCAGAATTATCGAATATACGAATTTTTTGGAGACAGTAAATGAAAAATGCCATGAAAATCGCGGCAATTATCGCCGCTCTTTGCTTTGCAGCGACTATGACGGCAGGCTGCCGCAATGAAAAGCAAATAACAAACGACCTTGATATTATAAAGAGCGCAAGCGAAAAGCTGGTCGAAAAGAGTGCCGGCGAAATCATGCTGTATGAAACCTTCAAGCTCGAAGAAGACATCGAGGGTGTTGCAGTCAGCAACGTTACGCAATCGTATGTAAAATATGCGATGAACGGCGATTCTCGTGAGTATGATCTGACTACTACGACTACAAGAGATAGCGATAACTCTGTCAGCTCCTATAGTGCAAACTTTGAAAAGGGCGTTTTTACACAGAAGCTTGACGGTAAAGAAATCTCAAAGGAAGAACACCCTGAGCCGGATATTTTCAAGCCGTTTGAAATAACCGTAACTCCCGCAGACGTAAAAAATATCGACACTATCGATCAAGGCCTCAGCGGTATACTTTATGTCGTAACAACAACCAAGGCTTTTGCAGACAGCTTTGATTATGACAAGGATGGCGTTAAGTACGATTGCACAGACGTTAAATTCAACTATTACGTTGATAGCAGAGGTATGCTTAATCAGATCGTCAGCGAAAGAACCGCTACGATCACTACCGCTGACAAAAAAAGTCAAAAGTCTGTAAACTTCTTCCAGGTTATTGCACAGTAATTTCTAAGGATAGCGATAAACTCGCTATCCTTTTTTGTTCTGCAAAAAATGACACTATATATTGCATTTTGTACCAAATTATTATATCCGTGCATAAATAATCGTTATGTATTGACAAATTGCTCGTGATGTGATATAATAAAAGCAACAAATGCCTCCGCCTTGCTACGGCGAGAACAAGGAAGCTTTTATTTGATCATAAATTTTCAAATTCTTAAAAGCTCAAAGAAAATTTATGATATAATATATCTATAGAGCAGTTTCCAAAAGAATAACATGGAAAGGTTCGGTACCGCGTATGAAAACTAAGGTTCCGCATAACATATTGACCATCTCGGAAATGACTAAACGTCCTAATAAAATCAACTCCGAGATAATCGATATCGACAATGTCATCCTGACAGAGGAAAATATCAAGAAGCTCCGCGCAAGCAAAAGCATGTTTAACAAGAGTACATATGTTCAGATACTTTGCGGAGGTGTTCGCTACAATGTCGAGGGCCTTGACCGCATGAAGAACGGCAAATACCGTCTTACGTTAATCTCGCATGAGTATTCGGCAACTCTTATCGGCGCCAAGGATGAGCCGGTACATCTGGCTAAGCTTTCAGCAATTTCATGATTTAAACAAGCTCGCAGTACTGCATAAGCACATTACTGCGAGCCTCGTTTTTTTGTCGACTGTTGATTTTTATATTCTCTTATGTTATAATTTAATTGCTAAATATCATTTTAGAAAAGGGTGTAACGTGAAAAATATTTTTTCACGCGGGTTTTGTGGCTTTCGTTGTCTTGTAACAACGATTTTGCAACGCAAAACCAGTCCCAAAATTCCATGTGATGCAACGCATCGCGTAGAAAGGCAGGCTTTCGCAAACGAAAGCCATGATGATTAATATGGATAACAGAATGATGGGAGTGGCGGATGTACCGCTTCTCGAGCTTCGCAATGTCGTGAAAACCTACGGCTCAAAGCGCGCGCTTGACGATATCAGCTTTACTGTCGGCAGAGGCGGTATTATCGGGCTGCTTGGACCGAACGGAAGCGGAAAAACCACTATACTGAAGCTCGCGTGCGGACTCCTTACCGCAAACAGCGGAGAGATTTTAATTGACGGAGAGCCGCCCTCTCCGAGAACAGCGGCGAAGATTGCGTATCTGCCCGATAAAGACTGTCTGCCGGGGAGGTCGAGAATTTGCACGCTGATCGATTATTTTTCCGATTTCTATGAGGATTTCGACCGCGTTAAGGCTTACGAGATGATTTCTCGCCTTGAGATAAATCCGCGTGACCGTATGATTACACTCTCAAAGGGAACGCGCGAAAAGGTTCAGCTCATCCTTGTAATGAGCCGCCGCGCATCGCTTTATCTTCTTGATGAGCCGATCGGCGGAGTTGACCCTGCGGCAAGGGAATATATTTTGAATACCATTCTAAAAAACTACAGCGAAAACGGTTCGATTATCATTTCAACTCATCTTATAAGCGAGGTTCAGTCTGTGCTTAATGATGTGATTTTCATAGCTGACGGAAAGGCTAAGCTGTGTGCGTCGGTCAGCGAACTTTGGGAGAAGCATCAAAAGACTGTTGATGAGTTGTTCAGAGAGGTATACAGATGCTGAGAACGCTTATAAAATATGAATTTCGTCAAACCTCAGCTCCAATGCTGATGCTCATGGCAGGGGTGCTTATTGTATCTGCCTTATCGAGATTCTGCATGATGCTTGAAGAACATTTTACATTTTTCATGGTGCCGTCAATTCTGACAGCGAGTGCTTATTTATTGGGATTCCTTACGGTGAATCCGCTGATCAACGTTTTGATAATCCGCCGATTCTACACGAGCATGTACAGCGCCGAGGGCTACATAACCCTGACGCTGCCGGTCGAAAGATGGAAGCACATTATATCAAAGCTGATCGTTTCTATGATTTGGTTGATAACGGGCGAGATCTTTATGATCGCATCGGTTGGGATCGTAGAATCATGGCCGGTAATAATCGATGCCGTCATTGACATGCGTTCGTTTCACTTTGAGTATATGAACCAAGCTGTCGATTATCTCAACGTGCCGGTTGCGCTTATTATAGCGGAGCTTGTGATAATAAACATAATCTCGCTTGCACAGAGCGTACTCGTTATATTTGCATCGATATCGATAGGTCAGCTTTTCAAAAAACACCGAATTTTTGGTGCCGTAGTCGGCTATCTGTTGATTTATAGCGTAAATCAACTTGTTATGAGCGGATATTATAGATTTGCCGACATTACGGTCGAAACGCTTGGCATAGGCTTCGGTGGATATATGCAAAAGCTCAGCGGTTTCGAATCCATGCAGCATCAGCTTTTGATGGTTACATATATTATAATCCTTGCATTGATCACGCTCGTATGCTATTTAGTAACGAATTTTATCTTGAAAAAGGCTGTAAATCTGCAATAATTTTGAATAAATCCGCACCCATCCGTCAAGAATATTACCAAACCGATGAAATAAATTTTTGAAAGGTTGGTAATGTTTCATGGAGAACAAAATAAAAAAGCGTTCGATCAACTCGGTTATTTATCTTTTGCTTGCGGCGATGCTCGTAGGTGTGATTGGAGTTTCGGTCTACACAGTCGATTCCCGCAGAAAGCCGACGAATCCCGATGTGACCTCTGACGACAGCACTTCGCTAGATTCTGACACAAGCACAAATGCACCCGACACGACCGAAAATGCACCAAAGGATTCAGGCGTGACGGATGATAAAGCAGAGTCTAAGACTGATTCCGATTCTGACACACAAAAACAGACCGAGGCATCCAGCTCCACAAAGACTGATGTACCCGCTTCGGTGAATGTACACTATTTTGTCGAGCCTGCAAGCGGATTCGTTTCAAAGACGCATGAGCTTGACATTCCCGTCTACTCGCTGACGATGAACGATTATCGGGCACATGCCGGAATCGATATTCAGGCTCCGCTCGGCAGTGATGTTGTATCGGCTTCGAGCGGAAAGGTCTGCCGAATTCTAAACGACCCGCTTATGGGTAAAACTGTTACAATCGACCACGGCGATGGAATTTATTCCACATATAAAAATTTAGCCGAGGAGCTTGCATTGGGAATTGAGGTCGGAGCGTCAGTTTCGATGGGGCAGGTTATCGGCTCAATCGGCGAAAGCGCGATTATTGAGATTGCCGAGAATCCACATCTTCACTTTGAGCTTGAGGTGAACGGCGAGCATGTTGACCCGCTTGAATATGTGACGGTGGCGAAAAGCTCTGACGATGAATTTGAATCGTAAATAAAAGCAAACACATAAGGGACATCTGCCATATTTCAGGCGGATGTCCCTCTGTTTTATGCAGCTAAATTCATTATTCAGCCAATATGCGGAGCTATTGGCAGAACTTTTTTATATCACGGACAATTGCCGCGACGTTCGCTTCCGCATTGCCGCTGCACTCAATTACTAAATCGGCGTATTTTTCGTAAAGCGGTGCACGCTCGTCGAATACATCCTTTAAAGTCATGCCTTTGCCGATGGCGATGCCTCGTGTATTTATGTTGTTGATGCGTCGCTCGATTTCGCTGAACGGAAGCTTCAGAAATACACAGCTTCCGCTTTTCTTTAAGAATGTCATGGCGCGCTCGCTGTAGACTGCGCTTCCGCCCGTTGCGATAACGGAACGGCTCGTGTTGACCTCAAGCAGGGCACGCTCCTCGATCTCTTTAAATGCTTCGATGCCGTCTGAATTGATTATATCCTGAAGTAATCTCCCCTCACGGCTTTGTATGATGAGATCGGTGTCGATAAACTGATAGCCAAGCGTTTTTGCAAGAAGCACACCGATCGTGCTTTTGCCGCAGCCTGCCATTCCGATAAGGATTATATTTTTCATGTTGTTAGCTCCGAGTTGTTATTTATATCCCAATTATACAATGAGGGGCTTTTTTTGTCAAGTAAGGGGTCAGGATGAAAATTAACAAAATATAGCTTGTTAAATACATTTGGGCGTAGTATAATATACTTTGAATATTCATTCGAGTTTAAACTATAGGAGATACATTAATGATAATCGAGCCTAAAACGAGAGGATTCATCTGCACGACTGCGCATCCTGTCGGATGCGATGAAAATGTTCGCAGAATGATTAAATATACACTTGAAAATAAATCGGATGCTAACCTGCCAAAAAAGGTGCTTGTCATCGGAAGCTCTACGGGATACGGTCTTGCGAGCCGTATTGCCGCCGCATTCGGCGGAGGCGCTTCAACTATAGGCGTTGCGTTCGAAAAACCTGCAAGCGGTGCAAGATGCGCTTCGACAGGCTGGTACAATACAGCCGCATTTGACAAATATGCCTGCGCACACGGACTTTACAGCGCGAACATTATGGGCGACGCTTATTCGGATGCGGTAAAGGAAGCTGTTTGCGAGCTCATCAAGCGCGACCTTGGCAAGATTGATATGCTTGTTTATTCGCTTGCCGCACCTCGCCGCACTATGCCCGACGGTACAACGGTTTCGTCTGTTCTGAAGCCTGTTGGGGCACCTTATAGCGGAAAAAGCGTAGACCTCAAAACAAAGGAAATTTCCGAGGTATCGCTGTTGCCTGCAAACGACTCCGAAATAGAAAACACAATCCACGTCATGGGCGGCGAGGATTGGCAGGCATGGATAGATAAGCTTGCGGCAGAGGGACTGCTTGAAAAGGAATTTACCACGGTGGCTTACAGCTATGTCGGCCCGTCGCTTACTCACGCAATTTACAAGGATGGCACAATAGGAAAGGCAAAGGATCACCTTGCACTAACTGCCCAAAGGTTATCATCCGAGCATGGCATTCGCGCTCTCATTTCGGTAAACAAAGCGCTTGTTACACAATCGAGCGCGGCTATACCCGTGGTTCCGCTTTACATTTCCATCCTTTTTAAAAAGATGAAAGCGCTCGGTACGCATGAGGGCGTGATTGAGCAAATGGTTCGCATGATGAAAAAGCTCTATAGCGGAAACACAGAGCTTGATCCTGCAGGAATGCTCCGAATGGACGACTACGAGATGGAGCCAACTCTCCAAGCGGAAATTTCCGAGCTTTGGGATACTCTTACGAGCGAAAACGTATCGGAATATGCCGATTTCGAGGAATATGATCGCGAATTTTTAAAGCTGTTCGGATTCATGGTGGACGGGGTCGATTATTTGGCAGATGTCGATCCGGATGTAACGATCGGCAATCTTGCCATAGTGAATTGATATGCCGCGACGCAGACGCGCCGCACATTGCGGCATTGATGAGAGTTATTGGGACAGGCTTGACAACGCGGCGAAGATTATTCCTGCGATTACGACAAGCCGTTCCCCTAACGTATTCCGAATAACGGCGGTGCTTTCGGAGCTTGTTGAGCCTGACGTTTTGCAGGCGGCTACCGAAAAAGCCCTTTCGATTATGCCGTCGTTCGCTCTGAAGCTCAACCGAGGCTTGTTTTGGTACTATTTTGATACAAACAGCGAAAAGCCGATCGTCAGAGAGGAAAAGGGCTATCCCTGCGCACCTATTTATAAGGCGTCCGAAAAAGGCTTTCTTTTCAGGGTGCTCTACTATAAGAAGCGCATCAGCCTTGAGATTTATCATGCGCTTTCGGATGGAATGGGAGCGGCGAATTTCGCTAAACTAATCGTATACTGCTATTTTAATATCAAGAACGGAAAAGATGTTCCTGAGGAGTATATACGACGCGAGGTAGAAATAATTACGCGCGATTTCGACGAGGATAGCTTTGTCAGAAGCTTTGATGACCCCTCGCTCAACCTCAAGGGGACTGCGAAGGAGAAAATGCCCGAGGCATTTCTGATGAACGGTTATCGCTTTGACGGAACAAGGCTCGGCGTGCTGACGGCTCTTATACCGATGGACGAGCTGAGGGCGCTTGCAAAAAGTCACCGAGCTACGATGTCGGAATACCTCAGCGCACTGATAATATGGTCGATTTTCAACACATCGTACCGTCGCTCAAACTTCCAAAAGCCCATCGTCGTCAGTATTCCCGTCAATCTTCGCGGCATGTTTGATTCGGCGACGCTTCGCAACTTTTTCGGTCATATGTATGTTTCTGTTCTGCCGAAACGCGGCGAGGATTTTGACTCGATTCTGCAGAAAACAAAGGCTGAGTTCAAGAAATCGCTTAAACGCGAGTATTTTGAACGGCAGATCGCCGACCATGTTGCCATAGAGAGGATCCCGGGTGTTGGATTCGTACCAATATTTATTAAGAATCTCATAATGCGGCATTCGTTCAAAAAAGCCGCAAAGCTATATACGGTTACCTTTTCAAATCTCGGGCAGGTGATCCTGCCGTCAATGATTGAGGATAACGTAGAAAGATTTGAGCTTGTTATCGGCGCGTCAGAATCTCACCCCAAAAAGGTCGCACTATGCTCGTTTGGCAATCAGCTGTCGTTGATCTTTTCATCGACGATTGAGGATAATTCGCTTGAGCGGTTTATGATCGGCTTCCTCGCGGAGCAGGGGATCGGGATTTCCGTTTCATCGAACGAAACGCCTGAGCCGAAAAGAAAATAAATTTACAGAAAGGAGAATTCGATGAGGTACTGTCGTAACTGCAAGGTAAAGCTTACAAATGACCTTGAATACTGCCCGCTCTGCGATATGGAAACCGATCTGACGGATGATAATTTCGAGGACGACTATCCTTATGTAAAGAGCCGCTTTTCGCGCAGATTTCTGCTGAAAATGATTACGTTCTCATCGTTTCTTCTGCTCGCAACAAGCTTGCTCGTTGACCATCTCGTGCCCACGGGAAATCCTTGGGCGTTCATAACGGTCGGAGCAATTCTCTATGCGTGGATCACCGCTATGGGGGTACTGAAAAGCACCCCGAATCCGGCTTCGATAATGCTCAGCCAGGTCTTCACTGTCAGCGGACTGACCGTTCTTATTGATTTTTTGACGGGCTGGTATCGGTGGTCGTTCAACTATGTAATTCCATCGCTCATAATTGCCGCGGCGATTGCCATTACACTTATGATGGTGATAAAACCGCATAAATACCGTGCATACACGATTTATCAGCTGATAATTGCAATTCTCGGCGTTGTATCGCTGCTTTTGTGGGTGTTCGATTTTTCTCAGATCGAATGGATGGTGATCGCATCGTCGGGAGTTTCGCTTTTATGCTTCATCACGATGCTCGTTTTCTCAAACCGCAAAACAAGGAACGAGCTTGTAAAACGCTTCCACATCTGAGGCTTCTTTTGCAAATTTATGCAGAATACTGCTAAAAATATTATATTATACAAGGAGAACAAACTATGGTACAAATCGAAATGGAAGACGGCGGAATTATCAAAATTCAGCTCTATCCCGCTGTCGCACCGATCACATGCGCAAACTTTGAAAAGCTTGTCAAGGAGGGCTTTTACGACGGAATCATTTTCCATCGCGTAATCTCCGGCTTTATGATTCAGGGCGGCGACCCGTCCGGAACAGGCATGGGCGGCTCTAAGGAAACCATCAAGGGCGAGTTTAAAACCAACGGTGTTACCAACAATCTGAGTCACACCCGCGGAACCATCTCTATGGCACGCACTCAGATCAAGGACAGCGCAAGCTCTCAGTTCTTCATCTGCCATGCAGATGCGACATTCCTTGACGGTGAATACGCGGCGTTCGGATGCGTAACCGAGGGAATGGAGGTCGTTGACCGCATTGCATCTGTAAAGACTGACCTTCGCGACAAGCCGTTGACCGAAATGAAGATGAAAAAGGTTATCTGGATCGACGATTAACGCTCGCCTACTTAAATTTTTGCAGAAAATCTCATAAGACAGTACCGCATGATTCTAGCGGCGCAGATGTTCCATCAAGGCGTCAGCCGTGAATTTTGAGTAATGCCTTAAATGACCGCAGGATAAATTGTTCTGCGGTCGATTTTTCCTTGAAATACGCATATTATTGCAGTTTACATAAAATACATATAAATACAACGATTTGTTCACATGAATGCGCTATAATAATTATACAGTCTTATGACTGCGTGTGAGAGTTAAAAGACTGCACACAATATTAAATGATGGAGGATTGCTTATGAACAACTTCTCGCAAGACGGCAGAATTTTTTATACCGATAAAAGTAAAAAACCGCCGCTTAACTTTAAAAAGATAAAAAATATCATAATTATCGCAGTAGCTGCGATAATCGTGCTCTCGCTGCTTTCGACCTGCTGGTATACAGTCGATGAAAAGCAGCAGGCGGTCGTTACGACATTTGGAAAGGTAACTGATGTAACCGACGCGGGTATTCATTTTAAGCTGCCGTTCGGTATTCAGCTGGTAGACCTTGTTGATGTAAATGTATATCAGAAGATCGAACTCGGCTATCGCACCAATTCAAAGACAGACAGCTACGATGTTATCGAAAAGGAATCAAAGATGATCACGGGCGACTACAACATTGTTAATGTTGATTTCTTCGTCGAATTTAAGGTTTCCGACCCCGTGAAGTATCTGTACAATTCGCGCATGCCCGAATCGATTTTGAAGAATCTCATTCAAAGTCAGATTCGCGCGGTTGTCGGTTCTGCGACTGTCGACCAGGTATTGACAGACGGTAAAACCGATATCCAGATTCGCGTAAAGCAGCTCGTTTCTGAAATTCTTGAGGAATATGATATCGGACTCACATTGACCGATATCAAGATTCAGGACTCCGAGCCGCCTACAATTTCGGTAATTGAAGCGTTCAAGGCGGTTGAAACCGCAAAGCAGGGCGCTGAAACTGCAATAAACCAGGCTAAGGCATATTCGAACTCAGAGCTTCCCAAGGCGCAGGCTGAGGCTGACCAGCTCATTCAGAACGCTGAATACTTAAAGCAAAACCGTATCAATGAGGCTGTAAAGCAGGTTGCACGCTTTGAAGCAATGTACGACGAATATTCGAAGGATCCCGAGATCACCCGAATCCGTATGTACTACGAAATGATCGAGCAGGCTCTTCCGGGCGTTACTCTTTATATCGACGGAAGTGACGGAACAACCGAAAAGCTGCTTCCCCTCGATGATTTCGCAAATACGAAATAACTTGACGAAAGGAGATTATTCAAATGAAAAAAGGTTTAATAATAGTCGGCGCGATACTTGTGCTTTTGATAATTGTCGCATTTAATGCCTGCTATACGGTTGCTGAAAATGAATATGTATGCGTAATGCGCTTCTCTGAAATCGTCGATGTTGTTGACAACGCAGGTATGCATTTCAAGGTTCCCTTTATCGATGACACCCGCAAATTCCCGAAAACAACGCTTATATACGATATTCCGCCGTCTGAGGTGCTCACATCGGATAAGAAGAATATGACGGTTGACAGCTACATTATCTGGAGAATCGCTGACCCCCGTACATTCTACCGTACGCTCGGCACTACGGGCGAGGCTGAGGCTCGTCTGAATGCAGTTACATACAACGCACTCAAAAATCTGATGGGTACATTAAAGCAGGACGACATCATCAATACCGAGGATGCTTCAGGCAGAAACGATATCTATTCAGGCATTACGACCGAGGTTTCGGAGCTTTGCGCGACCTACGGTATCGATGTTATGGATGTCAGAATCAAACGCTTTGACCTCGCACAGAGTAACGAGGATGCCGTTTACGACCGCATGATCTCTGACCGTAATCAGATCGCCGAGAAGTACACTGCTGACGGTGAATACGAGGCTTCGATCATTCGAAATGATGTTGACAAGCAGGTAAATATCATCGTTTCCAACGCGGAAGCTCAAGCCGCACGACTCGTTGCAGAAGGCGAGCAGGAGTATATGCGTCTGCTTGCCGAAGCCTACAACACGAGCGACAAGAAGGACTTTTACGAGTTCACGCGTGCGCTCGATGCTCTGAAGGCATCTCTCACAGGAGAAGACAAGGTCGTTATTCTTGATGGCGACTCTAAGCTCGGACAAATTTTGATGAAGCCGTAAAATACGGTTTTAGTGGACTGCCGCACCGCCCAAAAGCGTGGATGCGGCAGTCCTTTTTGCATCGGAAATTTGAGGATGGCAAAATTTTAGGGGTTTCATTTTGAGCCTTAACCGCTTATAATATTAATAAGCAACAATCATAATGCGAAACTATATCTACGCGAAACCGTCGCGAATCTCATTTCGCATGCAGAAAGGACACAGCTCAAAATGGAACATATACTTATAAGCCCCGGCAAATTAAAATTGATGCTTACAAAGCACGACCTTGATAGATATAAGCTCGACTGTGACGAGATCGATAACGAAAATGCACTTTCAAGAAACTCTTTTCGCGAGCTGTTTGATGATGTGAAGCGCGTATCGGGCTTCGATGCAACGGATGACAAGGTGTTCATTCAGTTTTACCCATCGCGCGATGGCGGAGCGGAGATCTACATAACAAGGCTGAGAGAGAAGAAGCCGTGCGAATGTGAATACGGTGATGCAAGCATTCGTATCATGTCGGTTTGCAGCTTTGAATCTATGCAGCGCATGCTTGAAGCGTGTGCACATATGTCGGGGGCTCTGCCGTATGAAAGCTCGGCGTGGAGCGGAGAGGGGAAGTATTTTCTGATCTGCGAGGATCAGGTGACCTGTTATGACTATCTCCACGGCAACAGACCGCTTGAAAAACGCAAATTTATTGGCGATTATGGACATATTATATCTGATCAAACTGCTATAAATTATGTAAAAGAGCATTGTTTTTGCTTTTGTGAAAAAAATGCTGTTAAAATTCTTTCGAATATGGTATAATATAATTTGGTATAATATAGTTAATATTAATCCATCGCTCGAAAGGACTGAATCAAATGAACTGGGAAGAGCTTGAAAGCTCGTGCGAAGCTTGCCGGAGGTGCCCACTTGGCGAAACTCGAACAAAGCTCGTGTTTGGCACGGGAAACAGGTCAGCGCGGCTGATGTTTATCGGTGAAGCTCCGGGTGAAAAAGAGGATCTGTCTGGAATACCGTTTGTCGGTGCGGCAGGAAAGCTGCTCGACCGCTTCCTCGAGGCTGTAGATATTTCGCGCGAGGATGTTTATATAGCAAACATTTTGAAATGCAGACCGCCGAGGAACCGCGATCCGCTTCCCACGGAGGAGGACGCGTGCATAGATTGGCTTCGTGAGCAGGTAAAGCTTGTCAGACCTGAGCTTATAGTATGCCTTGGGCGGATTTCGGCGATGAAGTTAATTAAACCCGATTTCAAGATAACGAAGGAGCACGGAATATGGTTTGAGCGCGGTGGTTACCGCATGTGTGCGCTCTATCATCCGTCCGCGCTCCTGCGTGACCCGAAAAAGAAGGAAGACATGCTTGCCGACATGAAGATGCTGAAGGCGGAGCTTGATAAAACAGTCGGAGGTATGGCTTGATGAAGGTTTTGCTTTTCATGACGGGCGGAACTATCTGCTCGTTTAGCAATGAGTTCGGGCATCTTGCTTCCAATACTGACGAGGCGGTTCCGGTTCTTGTTGACCATCTTCGCGACGAGGGCTATGAGGACGTGGAATTTGAAGTCGTTCGGGCTCTTGACACACTCAGCGAGAATATGACGTTTTCAAAGCTGAATTTAATCCTTGACGCATTCAGGGAGCTTGAAGGACGCATCGATTCGTTCGACGGGGTGATAATCGCACACGGAACGGATACTCTTGCATATACATCAAGCCTGCTTGCACTCGCGCTTGCAGGATATTCAAAAAAGCCTATTTTCCTCGTTTCAAGCAACCGGACACTTTCCGACCCGAGCGCGAACGGACATGCCAATTTCAGAGCGGCGGTTGACCTTATAGCCAACAATTTCGGAGCCGGAGTTTATGTGCCATACCGTAATTCAGACGGTGTGATGTACATTCACCACGGTGCGCATTTGAAGCAGTGTGCGAACTTTACCGATGATTTTTACTCATACGATATGATGCCGATAGGTGAGGCAAGACCGTATAGCATAGCTGTAGAATATCCGCTCCTTTCAAGCCTTGGCAGTCTTTGTGACTGCGTTGTGCGTGTCGAGCCGTATGTCGGACTTGACTATTCGATATATAATTTCCCAAAGCGGATCCGCGCGGTGCTTCACGGAAGCTATCACTCGGCGACCGCTTGTATTGAAAGACGGCATTCGGGACAAGCCTTTTCTTCACGCTCACTGATTTATCTGTTAGACAGATGCAAATGCGATGGAATTGACGTGTTCTTAACACCGCTCAAGGCCTCGCAAAAAAGTGATATGGCAGGCTCTTATTACACGATGGTAGACCTTATTTCGCATGGTATCAAGCCGATATTTTCAATGACGAGCGAATGCGCGTACATGAAATTGGCGCTCGCATACTCGCTCGGATACGAACGGGAGGAGGTAGAGCTTTTCCTCGAACGCGAAATTGCGTCGGAAAAGCTTGACTATTGATGAAAAAAATGAAATACAAGATCATTGCGTCGGATTCGCTTTATCGAAGAATGCTGAAGCTTGAGCTTGATAGGCTCGGCTTTATCGAAGCGGGGGATGACGCGAACGATTACCAGGTGCTGTTAGCTGAGGGGCTCACAGAGCTTCCACCGGTCAGACGTCTTCGAGGAGCTGTATTTATTGACTGCGGACTTCTTATGGCAACGCTTCCCGAGCAGGTTAAGGTGCTTTTGCTTGAACGCCCGTTTTCGCTTTTGGAGCTTCGTGAGTTTTTGTGTGAGCTCGCGGAAAAGAGCTTGCTGACCGAATCTGATGACAATCAGCTTATTATTTCCCGTGAGGACCTGACCGTCACATACGGCGAGCATGTAATTAAGCTGACACCGCGTGAGTTCAATCTGCTCGATTATCTTCACTCGCGCCCCGGAACAATCGTACGACGTTCCGAGCTTCTTCGTGAGCTGTGGAAGGATGAAAATGCACGCGATACAAACGTAGTCGATGTATATGTTCGCTTTTTGCGCTCAAAGCTCGATGAACCGCTTGGGGTGAGGCTGATACGCGCTGTCCGAGGCGAGGGCTATGTTTACTCGTACGAAAACGAAATGGCGCAGCCTATGGCGGGCGCTCACGAGTGAGAGGTGTAAGCTTGAATGAATAATTACGATCTGCTTATAGACAATGCTAAAATTATCGGATCAAACGGCTCCGATACAGTTTGCCGCATTGCGGTAAAGGATGGGAAAATTGCCGCTATTCTTAGCTGTGATGAGGGCGAAATCAAGGCTGACGAAGTAATTGACGCTGACGGTAAATACATAATTCCCGGGCTAATTGACCTGCATGTGCATTTTCGCGAGCCGGGACTTGAGTATAAGGAGGATATCGCAAGCGGTTCACGATGTGCCGCGGCAGGCGGTGTAACATCCGTTTTTACTATGCCGAACACCAAGCCGGTTTGCGATAACGAAGAGGTTCTCTCTTATATCCAAAATAAAGCACATATCGCCGATTGCCGTGTGCATCAGTTAGCGGCGATCACAAAGGGACTTGAAAGCAAGGAGCTTTGCGATATGGTTTCGCTTGCAAAGGCAGGCGCGGCGGCGTTTTCCGACGACGGAAAGCCCGTTATGACGGCGAAGCTTCTGCGTGATGCGATGAAGCTTGCGGCAGAAAACGACCTTCTTATCATGTCGCACTGCGAGGATATGTCACTTGCATCGGGCGGCGCGATAAACGAGGGTGAGATAGCTGAGCGACTTGGGCTTGGCGGAATATCGAATCTCTCGGAGGATATCGCGATCGAGCGGGATATTATGGTTGCTGAGGAAACGGGGTGCAGACTGCATATCTGCCATGTTTCAACTCGCGGCGGTGTTGACTGCATTCGCAGGGCAAAGGCACGCGGAGTTCGTGTTACCGCTGAAACCTGCCCTCACTATTTCATTCTGACTGACGAGGCTGTGCTGAAATACGGCTCAAACGCTAAGATGAACCCTCCGCTTCGAAGCCGCGATGATGTTGAAGCGATAATTGAGGGAATAAAGGACGGAACGCTTGACTGCATATCGACCGACCATGCTCCGCATTCGAAAGAGGAAAAATGCGAGGATATTGCAAAATCCCTCAACGGAATAATCGGCTTGCAAACATCGTTTATCGCCTCCTATACAGCGCTTGTCGCAAACGGTCACATTAGCGCGCATAAGCTTATTTCGCTGATGTCGGCAAACCCTGCGCATATTACCGGCCTTGATAAGCTGGGGCTCGGAAGAATCGACCTCGGATGTCCTGCAGATTTTGCGCTCGTGACGCTCGGATGTGAGAACAAGGTTCTCGAATCCGATCTGCGCGGAAAATCGACCAATACGCCGTTTATCGGCATGACATTCAAAGCGAAAATTGAGGCTACATTCGTTAACGGAATCAGAAAGTATTAATTTTGAAAGGATATAAACACTATGTCATTTGAACCGCTTATTCAAAAAATCAAGGAAAAAAACAATCCTACCGTTATGGGACTTGATCCCGTTCTCGATTATATCCCGATGCACATTCGCGATGCGGCTGTAAAGGAATTTGGCGATACCTTCAAGGCGGCAGGCGAAGCGATTTTCAACTTCAACAAGGGTCTTATTGATGCAGCGGCAGAGCTTGTACCTGCTGTAAAGCCTCAGTCCGCGTTCTATGAGATGTACGGAATCGAGGGACTTATCGCTCTTGAGCGCACGATCGAATATGCAAAAAATGCAGGACTTTATGTTATTCTCGATGTAAAGCGCAACGATATCGGCTCGACTGCCGAGGCATATGCCAATGCCTTTATCGGTGAAACCCAGCTCTTTTCGTCTGCCGCAAAGGCAACTCCCGTTGACTGCGTAACGGTAAATCCTTACCTCGGAATTGACGGAGTTAAGCCGTTTATCGACACTGCCGCTAAATTCGACAAATCGATGTTCATCCTTGTTAAGACCTCAAATAAATCCTCGGGCGATTTCCAGGACCTCGAAATCGGCGATACGACCCTTTATCGCAAGGTCGGAGCAAAGGTTGAGGAATGGGGAATGCCTTACATCTCCGAGTCGGGCTACAGCCCCTGCGGAGCGGTCGTCGGCGCGACATATCCGAAACAGCTCACCGAGCTTCGTGCCGCAATGCCTCACACATTTTTCCTGATTCCCGGCTACGGCGCGCAGGGCGGTGCGGCTAATGACATCGCAGGCGCGTTTGATAAAAATAAGTCCGGCGCAATCGTAAACTCCTCCCGTGCACTCATGTGCGCTTACAAGACAGCAAAGGACGATGGAACAAACTACCAAAAATGTACGCGCGACGCTGTCATCGCAATGCGTGATGATATCTGCTCCGTACTTTAATAAAGTGAGGAAACCTATATGAGTCTGAAAGATAACGGAAAAATCATCTCCAATCGACGCATAACCGAAGCTGCGCAGCTTTACGATATGCTCATCGAATGCCCCGAAATCGCAAGAGAGGCGATGCCGGGTCAAATCGTTCATGTGCTTTGCGGAGAGGGAACAACTCTTCGCCGTCCGATATCCATCTGCGAGTGCGAGGGCGATTGTATTCGTCTTTGCTATGAGGTTCGCGGAAAGGGAACCGATTGGATGGCAAGAAGAAAAGAGGGCGACACAATCAGCCTGCTTGGTGCGCTCGGACGCGGCTTTACTCAGAAAAAAGGCGCGCACGCTCTGCTCGTTGGCGGCGGAATCGGCATATATCCGCTTCTTTCAATCGGAAAGGCTTGCGACAGTGCAAAGGCGGCATTCGGATTCCGCACAGCATCGCTTATCAATTCCACCGAGCTTTTCACCTCGCACGGTATTGACGTCGAGGTCATTACTGACGACGGTTCAAGCGGCAGAAAGGGTTTCGTAACAGAGCTTGTCAAGGACGCGCTGGCAACGGGTGAGATTGATATCGTTTATGTTTGCGGCCCACGTCCGATGATGGCTGCAGTTGCGGCAATCTGTGAGGAAGCCGGAGTAAAATGCGAGGTTTCTATGGAAGAACGCATGGGATGCGGCGTCGGTGCTTGCCTTGCGTGCGTTTGCAAGACGATGTTTGTAGACAATCAGGGCGTGACCGGAGAAAAATACAAGCGTGTTTGCATTGACGGTCCCGTGTTCGATTCAAAAGAAATTATCTGGAGGGCATAAAATGGATTTGTCAGTAAATTTTGCAGGTGTAACACTCAAAAATCCCGTAGTAACCGTTTCGGGAACCTGTGGCTTTGGCGCAGAATATTCGCCCTACTATTTGCCCGAACAGCTCGGTGCGATTGCCGTTAAGGGCATGACCTTAGCTCCAAGACTCGGCAACCCTCCGCCTCGAATTGCAGAAACACCCTCGGGTATATTAAACAGCATCGGACTTCAGAATCCGGGCGTTGAGTCGTTTATCGAAAACGACCTTCCCGATTTAAAGGCAGACGGAGCAACCGTTATTGCGAATATTTCGGGCTCAACCATCGCCGATTATTGCCGCGTTGCCGAAATATTGTCCGAAACTGAGGTTGATTTTATCGAGATGAACATCTCCTGCCCGAATGTTAAAGAGGGCGGCGTAGCGTTCGGTACAAACGCAAAAACGATTCACGAAATCACCTCAGAGGTTAAAAAGCACTCTACAAAGCCGATAATCGTAAAGCTTTCACCGAACGTAACCGACATCACGGAGATGGCGCGTGCGGCTGAAGCGGGCGGTGCGAATGCACTCAGCCTTATCAATACGCTTCTCGGAATGCGCATTGACATCAAAACGAAGCGTCCGATTCTTCACAACAATGTTGGCGGACTATCGGGCCCTGCTGTGTTCCCCGTTGCGGTTCGAATGATATGGCAGGTCAGAAACGCTGTAAGCCTGCCGATTCTCGGAATGGGTGGCGTTGCAAGTGCCGAGGATGCAATCGAAATGCTCATTGCAGGAGCAGATGTGATAGGCGTTGGAACAGCGATGTTCCCGAATCCCTATCTGCCGCTTGAGATAATCGACGGAATTGCGAAATATATGGAAGAAAACGGCATTAAGAATGTCGCAGATATTTCGGCAACCGTCAAGCCTTGGTAAGCTGATATAAGTAAAAGGAGCTGTCGCCTGCGCGAAATTGCGCGGTGCGACAGCTCCTTGTTTGATTATATATTAGTTGCTGCTTGCGTCTTCATCCTTGGGCTTCTTTGAAAAGAGCTTGTTAAGAGCGACTGTTACGCCCCAAATAACGCCGATAACGATGAAGATTCCGAGCATGCCCATTCCCATGTAGCTGAGGTTTGAAACAAAGTTGAGCGGCTCGAACATTATCTCGGAGGAAGCAGTTTCTACGACCTCTTCAATTGCTGTTGTCATGTCTTCCATTGTTCTGACCCTCCTTTACAGCAAGAAATTGAGTATCAGACCGCCTGCGATAACAGATGCGACCTGACCTGAAACGTTAACACCGATGGACTGCATAAGAAGGAAGTTCTGAGGGTCTTCCTTGAGTCCCATCTTGTGAACGATGCGACCTGACATCGGGAATGCAGAGATACCTGCCGCACCGATCATCGGGTTGATTTTTTCCTTTAGGAAAAGATTCAGGACCTTTGCGAAAATTACTCCGCCTGCGGTGTCGAAAACGAATGCGAAAAGACCGAGTCCGAGGATGAGCAGAGTATCAACCTTTAAGAACTGCTCAGCCTGCATCTGTGATGCAATTGTGATGCCGAGGAAGATCGTGATAAGGTTTGCAAGCACCTTCTGAGCGGTTTCAGAGAGTGAGTCGAGCACTCCGCACTCGCGAATAAGGTTTCCGAACATCAGGAAGCCTACGAGTGAAACCGACGAGGGAGCTACACAGCCCGTTACAACGGTTATGATGATCGGGAAGAGAATGCGCGTTGTTTTGGAAACCGAGGAAGGCTTATACGGCATGCGGATCAGACGCTCCTCCTTAGTGGTGAGAAGCTTGATTACAGGGGGCTGAATGATCGGAACCAAAGCCATGTACGAATACGCGGCTACCATGATCGCACCGACATACTGAGAATTGAGCTTTTGCGAAACTACGATAGCAGTAGGTCCGTCAGCAGCACCGATGATACCGATCGAAGCCGCATCATTGAGCGGGAAGAATATCGAAGCAAGGCAGAGTGTGAAGAAAATTCCGAACTGTGCCGCCGCACCGAATATCATAAGCTTAGGATTTGAGAGAATCGGTCCGAAGTCGATCATTGCTCCGATGCCGATAAATAGTATTAACGGGAAAAGCTCGTTTGCAATTCCTGCGTCGTAAAGAACGCTGAGTGCGCCGTGCTCGGGAACGAGCTCGCCCACAGAGTTTTCAATCATCTGAGTGATTGCGCCCGAAGCCGGGATATTGACCATGATTGCGCCGAATCCAATTGGGAGAAGCAGAGTAGGCTCCATCTCCTTTTTGATGGCGAGGAAGATGAGAACTCCGCCGATAATCCACATTACGACCTGCTGCCAGGTCAGGGCGAAGAGGTTTTGATATAATGCTTCCATAATGACCCTTTCTGATAAATTATTCCACTTGATGTCGTTCATCCTTGTGGTAAAGTACTATATTATTATATACCAAATGCTCATTCATTGCAAGCAAAACCGACATTTATTTTTACAGCTTTGATATTTTCGTACAATATATATAATCGCTTGCCAAATACGGCAACTTAAGAAAAAAACGGCATTACTGCTGAACTTTTTGATGATTTTTCAAAAAAATGCGATTGTTTAGATTGACACATGTTTGCATGTGTGATACAATAAGAAAAAATGCAAAAAGGAGAATATGTTATGTGGAACGGAAAAATGAAAGCTTTGACCTTCAGCTATGACGACGGAGTTGTCGAGGACAAAAGACTTGCCGAAATTTTTGACAGATACGGCATGAAATGCACCTTTAATCTTAATTCGGGACTCTTCACAACTCGCGATAATCCCGGAGGACATTGGACATATAAGAAGGCAGAGGTTTACAGACTGCCCATTGAAGAGATGCTTGACGTTTACAAGAATCATGAGATCGCAGTTCACTCCTCAACTCATCCGCATCTCGAAAAACTCTCCCGCGAGGATTGCTCCAAGCAGATCTCGGACGATATTGCAAAGCTTACCGATATATTTGGCGTCAGACCTGTCGGAATGGCGTATCCGTACGGAACGTATAACGATATGGTCGTTGAGGTTCTTGCTGAGCAGGGCATCAGGTATTCGCGTACAGTAGCGTCGACAAATAATTTTGAGCTTCAGACCGATTTGCTCAGATTCAATCCGACCTGCCACCACAACGCAGGCAATTTAATGGAGCTTGCTAAGCGATTTGTCGAGATGGAAACCGACAAGCCGCAGCTCTTCTATCTGTGGGGACACAGCTACGAGTTCGACGGCGAGGATAATTGGGAGGTAATCGAGCGCTTCTGCGAATATATGGCAGGACGTGACGATATCTTCTACGGCAATAATACTGAAGTACTGCTTTGATCTTACAAACGCGCTGCGATAAAAGAAAATCGCAGCGCGTTATCACTTTTAGGGGTAGGAGTGCGCACGGATTCATAAATTGTTAACATAAAATATATTAATTCGCCTTGAATTTACCTCTGAAAAGAGGTATACTGTATACAGACGTTAGCACTTGATGCGTCAGAGTGCTAAAAACAAGGAGGGAGAAGCGTGTCGAGTTCGAAAAAAGAATTGACTGAACGAAAAAAAGCGATACTTAAAGCGATTATAGATACGCATATCAACCTCGGCGAACCGGTAGGTTCAAAATATTTAACTCAGTATAAGCAGATAGCCTTTTCGTCTGCCACGATAAGAAACGAAATGTCAGAGCTTGAGGAGATGGGGTATCTCGAACAGCCTCACACATCCTCGGGACGCATCCCGTCTGAGCTCGGATATCGCTTTTATGTCGACCAGCTCATGCAGCAATATCGCATGACGCAGGCAGAGCTCGGGGAGCTTGACAAGCTCATGTCCCTCAAAACGGCGGAGCTTAATCGCATACTTGATCGGGCGACGAAGCTTATGAGTATGCTGACAAACTATACGGGCGTTGCCTTGAAGCGCGCTTCGGGACATCAGACCATAGCAAGATTTGATATCATGTATCTTTCGCCGCGAAGCTTCATACTTGTCATGCTGACATCGGCGGGCAATGTAAAAACGAAGCAGGTGCGGCTCGGCTTTGATGTCAACCGCGAAACGCTTGAGCGGCTGTCGATAGTTCTTAACGACTGTATCGCCGGACTCGAAATGGACAGAATAACACTTCCCGTAATGCTTGATATGCAGAATCGCGTTCCGGGCGGTGAACATCTTATCAATCCGATAATCCGCGCGGTATATGAAACGGTTAACGATGCAGACGACAGCGAGCTGATGTTTGACGGAGTTAATAACCTATTAAACTACCCCGAATATTCGGATATCGACAAGGTTCGCGACATGCTCGGGCTTTTCGATAGGCAGGATGATCTGCGCGAGGTGCTCAGCACCGACGGAGGCGACAGAACGACAATCTATATCGGCTCGGAAAATGCGGTCGAGGTGATGAATAATTCCTCGCTGATATTCCGAACGGTAAAATCGGGCGATAATGTTATCGGTGCGATAGGCGTAATCGGTCCGAGGCGAATGGATTATTCAAAGGTCGTCACGCTCGTGGATCAGATGTCAAGCTACATCGGACGCCTGATGTACCCGGACGAATTGCCGCCGGGTGAAAATACGGAGGAATAAAATGACAGAAGATATTAAAAAGGAAGAAATGGTCGAAAACGCCGAGAATACAATCACAGATGAGGCGGATGCGGCTCCCAAAAAGGAGAAAAAATCCGAAAAGGCTCTGAAGGATGAAAACAAAAAGCTGACCGCAGGCTTAAAGGAAGCCGAGGATGCTCTCAAAAAAACGACTGAGGAGCTTGCACAGACAAACGACAAATATCTTCGCATCGCGGCTGAGTATGACAACTTCCGCAGAAGAGTTGCAAAGGAGCGCGAGGGGATTTATTCCGATGCTTATGCGGATGCGCTTTCGGCGCTGCTTCCGATACTCGACAATCTCGAGCGCGCAGCGGCTTACAGCGACGGCGCACAGCTGACCGAGGGAATCAAGCTCATCTTCAAGAGCGCAAAGGAGTCATTCGACAAGCTTGGTGTTACCGAATACGGTGCGGCAGGCGATAAATTCGATCCTCAGATCCACAATGCGATGATGCACATTGAGGACGAATCCTTTGGAGAAAACGAGATTACCGAGGTTTTCCAAAAGGGCTACAAAAAAGGCGATAAGATCATTCGCGAGGCACTTGTCAAGGTTGCCAATTGATTGTCTTTGACAGCAAGTTCATGCTTGAATATTAAAAATATACATTATCTTTTAGGAGGATATATAAAATGGGAAAGATTATTGGTATAGATTTGGGTACCACAAACTCATGCGTTGCAGTATTTGAGGGCGGCGAGCCTGCGGTAATTCCGAATCCCGAGGGTGCGAGAACAACACCTTCCGTTGTAGCGTTTTCGAAATCCGGCGAAAGAATGGTAGGTCAGGTCGCTAAGCGTCAGGCTATCACCAATCCCGACCGCACAGTAGCTTCTATCAAGCGTCATATGGGTAGTGACTACAAGGTTGCTATCGATGATAAGAATTACACTCCTCAGGAGTTTTCCGCGATGATTCTTCAGAAGCTCAAGGCTGATGCTGAGGCTTATCTCGGAACAACGATCACCGAGGCTGTTATCACAGTTCCCGCATATTTCACAGACTCTCAGCGTCAGGCTACAAAGGACGCAGGTAAAATCGCAGGACTTGATGTTAAGAGAATCATTAACGAGCCTACTGCGGCAGCTCTTGCTTACGGCGTTGACAAGGATGCAAAGGAGCAGAAGATCATGGTATTCGACCTTGGCGGCGGTACCTTCGACGTTTCGCTTCTCGAAATCTCCGACGGCGTATTCGAGGTTCTTGCTACAAACGGCGATACTCACCTTGGCGGTGACGACTTCGACCAGAGAGTAATCGACTGGATCGCTGAGGAATTCATGCGCGAAAACGGCGGCATTGACCTCCGCAAGGATAAAATGGCGCTTCAAAGACTCAAGGAAGCGGCTGAAAAGGCTAAAATCGAGCTTTCGGGCGTAGCTTCCTCCAATATCAATCTTCCGTTTATTACTGCTGATGCTACAGGACCTAAGCACTTCGATGCAACTCTTACAAGAGCAAAGTTTAACGAGATCACAGCAGACCTTGTTGAGCGCACAATGATTCCGACAAAGAAGGCTCTTTCCGACGCAGGCCTCAGCGTAGGTCAGGTCGATAAGGTTCTCCTCGTCGGCGGTTCGACAAGAATCCCCGCTGTTCAGGAAGCTGTTAAGAGCTTCATCGGAAAGGAACCCTTCAAGGGCATCAACCCCGATGAGTGCGTAGCAATCGGCGCGGCTATTCAGGGCGGCGTGCTCGGCGGAGATGTTAAGGACCTTCTCCTTCTCGATGTTACACCTCTGTCACTCGGTATCGAAACTCTCGGTGGCGTGTTCAACAGAATCATCGACAGAAACACTACCATCCCCGTTAAGAAGAGCCAGGTTTATTCAACTGCGGCTGATGGTCAGACCTCCGTTGAAATTCACGTTCTCCAGGGTGAGCGTGACATGGCGGCAGGCAACACAACCCTCGGACGCTTCAGCCTTGACGGCATTGCTCCCGCTCCGAGAGGCGTTCCTCAGATCGAGGTAACATTTGATATCGACGCTAACGGTATCGTTAATGTAACCGCTAAGGATAAGGGTACAGGCAAGGAACAGCACATTACTATCACATCGTCCACGAATATGTCGCAGGAAGATATTGACCGCGCGGTTAAGGATGCTGAAAAGTTCGCTGAGGAAGATAAAAAGCAGAAGGAAGCTGTTGAAGTCAAGAATCAGGCTGAAAATATGATCTTCCAATCTGAAAAGACTCTTGGCGAAATCGGCGACAAAATTTCCGAGGATGAAAAGGCTCCCGTTAAGGCGGCTATTGAAAAGCTCAAGGAAACCGTTAAGACCGGCGATACTGCCGCAATCAAGGCTGACACCGAAGCGCTTCAGCAGGCTTTCTACGCAATCTCTGAGAAGCTTTACAAACAGCAGGGCGGAGCTCAGGCAGGTCCTGACATGGGTGCAAATGACGGCTCGGCTCAGTCCGGTGACACCTTCTACAACGCAGATTTCGAAGACAAGACTGATAAATAACAAAAAATCAAGGGAGCTGTTGCACCTAAGTGTAGCAGCTCCCATATGGCGGAGGTGTTGCTGTTTGCAACACCTCTCGTTTTTATATAAGGTTCAGGGATTTGAACGCGTCGAGATAGTGCTCTGCGATAAGCTTTGCACCCTTTGCTGTCGGGTGAACTCCGTCTGCCGCAAATTCTGTGGCAGGCTCACGGACAGACGCTGCCGCGAATATTCCATCGAGCGGAACGAATACGTCTGCATATTCACGAGCGAGCTTGCGCGTGATCTGAATCTTCGGGTCGAGGTCGACATGGAAGAACATTTTGTCCTCAACGGGGAGCAGGAACTGCTCTAAAATGATGATTTTAGCATTGGTTTCCTTCTTGATGCGCTCGAGTATGCCGCGATAGCATTCTTCGAAATAATCGTGAGGCATCCAGTCGCGATTCGGAGCACGGTGCCACGTGTCGTTGATTCCGATGAGGATAGAGATCACATCGGGTTGAATTTCGATTGCATCGGAAGTCCAGCGGTCGCGAAGGTCCTCAGCCTTGTTGCCGCTGATTCCGAGGTCGACGAACTCAAACTCGGCTTCGGGGAATGCGTTTTTTATTAACTCGGCAGAGTAAAGCGGATAACCGTAACCGAGGTTGTGAATGTCACTGCGGTCGCGTCCCGCGTCAGTGATGCTGTCGCCTTGAAACAGAATTTTCATTTTGAGATCTCCTTGTTATTTGTTTTTCTAAATTATACAATAAAAAAAGATCTGTGTCAATAAATCGTGCAATTGTTATTGAAAAGTCTTAATATTTACAAAAAGTTGTTTATTTTTCTTTCAAAATATAGTATAATTAATTGTTACGCTACTACGCGATATTATATTACTGATAAATCATTTATTTATAGAGGATAATTATGGCAGATAAACGTGATTATTATGAAGTGCTCGGACTTGATAAATCCGCAAGTGAATCGGAAATCAAGAAAGCATACCGTTCGCTTGCAAAAAAATATCATCCGGACGTAAATCCGGGAAATGAGGAAGCGGAGAGAAACTTCAAAGAGGTCAACGAGGCTTACGCGGTTCTCTCGGATGCTGATAAAAAGGCAAAATATGACCAATACGGCTTTGCCGGCGTTGATCCGCAGGCAGGTGGCTTCGGCGGCTTTGGCGGAGGCTTCGGAGGATTCGATTCAAGCGATATCTTCGGCGATATTTTCTCGAGCTTCTTCGGTGGCTCATCACAGAGTCAGGCTCGCCGTAACGGGCCGATGCGCGGCGGAGATATTATTCAGCGCGTAACCATTTCCTTTGAGGAAGCGGCGTTCGGCTGTAAAAAGGAGATCAGCTTCGGCAGAGTTGAAAAGTGCTCAGAATGCGATGGCTCTGGAGCTAAAAAGGGAACAACTGTCGAAACCTGTCCTACCTGTCACGGAACGGGTCAGGTTCGCGTTCAGCAGCGCACTATGATGGGCGTTTTTCAGACTTCTCACGTATGCGACGACTGCGGCGGTACGGGTAAAAAAATCAAGGAGCCTTGTACAAACTGCCGCGGAAAGGGCTATGTAAAGCTTACTAAAAAGCTCGAGGTCAATATTCCTGCAGGTATTGACGATGGACAGAAGGTGGCGATCCGTACTCAGGGCGATGCAGGCAGAAACGGCGGCCCCTCAGGCGACCTTATAATTGCGGTCAGCGTTCGTCCTCACCACATTTTCGAGCGCGAGGGCTACAACATCTATTGTGAGGTTCCGATCACCTTTGCAGAGGCGGCGCTTGGCGCGGTAATTGAAATACCGACGCTTGAGGGCAAGGAGAATTACACAATACCCGAGGGCACTCAGCACGGCAAGCAGTTTACAATCAAGGGCAAGGGTATACCCTATGTCAACAGCTCCAATCGCGGTGATCTCATCTTCGCTGTTTCGATTGAAACTCCGCGCGGACTTTCCGAGTCGCAGAAGAGCTTGCTTCGTCAGTTTGCCGATAGCCTCGGTGAGAAGAACAACACCAAAAAGAGCGGATTTATAAAGAAAATATTCAATAAGTAATATAGGAGTCACAAATGAACTGGACACAGCTTCGTGTAAATGTCGCAACAGGTGACATTGAGCGCACAGCCGCAATAATGAGCATGCTTGACAACGGCATACTTATCGAGGATTACAGCGATATCGAGGACGGCTTAAAGACTGTCTACGGAGATCTTATCGACGAAACTATTCTGAATGCCGATAAATCTCACGGAGCGGTATCGATTTACATTCCCGATGATAAAAACTACAACGATTATATTGCATTCCTGAAGGACCGTTTTGCAGCGGAAAATATCGATGCAAGGCTTGAGCTCATCGGAGTGGATGAGGAAGAATGGTCAACCGCTTGGAAGAAGTACTATCACCCGATCAGAGTAGGCGAGCGTCTTGTTGTAGTTCCAATGTGGGAAAAATACGACGCGTTGGAAAATGATATAATTGTAAAAATGGACCCCGGAATGGCGTTTGGAACCGGCACTCACGAAACTACACGCCTTGTATGCGGTCTTATCGAAAAATATCTTGTTCCCGGTCAGCGCATGCTCGATGTCGGAACGGGAAGCGGTATTCTCGCTATCTGTGCGTCAAAGCTTGGTGCGGGCGAGTGCTTTGCATACGATATCGATCCGGTTGCTGTACGGGTTGCCGAGGAAAACTGCAAGGACAACGAGGTCACAAATATCACCTGCGGAGTTTCCGACCTGCTTGCAAGCGTTGATACAACGGGCGGACTGTATGATTTTGCGGTTGCAAATATCGTTGCGGACATAATCATTCGTATGGCTCCCGATATCGGAGCGTATCTGAAAACGGGTGCGTATCTCATAACCTCGGGCATTATCGAGCGCTATGCAGATGATGTTAAGGCTGCAATGACCGCGAGCGGATTCACGCTTGTCGAATCGGCGATGGAGAGTGATTGGGTCGCGATGGTTTACAAAAAGGCGTAAATCGAAAAAAATAATAAAAAATTTGAAAAAACTTCGACTTTTTTTGCAATATTATTTGACAAAATGCCGAAGATATAGTATAATATAATAAATTGGTCGGGCAAAGTTTGTATACAGCCCACAAAACTATCATTATCGAGGTCAGAATGCCGCGCTTCTTTTTGTCTGCCGCAAATATCAGGGACGGTGTTGTTACCATAACGGGCGATGATGCCGCGCACATTTCACGCTCGCTTCGCATGAAGCCCGGAGAGCACATTACAGTTTGTGATATGCAGAAAATCGAGTACGATTGTGAGATTTGCGAGTTTACCCACGATACGGTCGTGGCGAGGGTAATTTCATCAATGCCCACCGCAAGTGAACCGCCGTATGTCGTGCGAGTGTTTCAGGCTTTGCCGAAATCGGACAAGCTTGATATAATTATCCAAAAGGCGGTTGAATCGGGAGCGTCTGAAATTGTTCCGTTCGAATCCGAACGCACGATTGTAAGGATCGACAGTGACCCCAAAAAAGAGCAAAAAAAGCTTGAACGCCGTGCGCGTATAGCGCTTGAAGCCGCAAAGCAGTGCGGTCGCGGAATAATCCCGAATGTGAAATCGCCGATTTCATTCAAGAATATGCTTGTTGAAGCCGCAAAAAGCGAGCTTGCGCTGTTTTTCTATGAGGGCGATGGCACGATACCTTTACCAAAGCTGATTAACGAGCGTTATCCTGACGGATTGACGCCGAAATCGATATCTGTCGTTATCGGTTCGGAGGGCGGATTTTCGCTCTCGGAGGTCGAAGCGGCAAAATCGGCAGGACTTGTTTCTGTCGGGCTCGGAAGCCGAATCCTTCGCTGTGAAACCGCTTCGGGATTCGCATTGGCATGCCTTTCATACGCGTTCGAGCTCTAACCCAAATTCGTAATATGGAGATGAAAATGTTGAGTCAAAATCTTAATAAGCAAAAGGCGAAAAAACAGCTCGCCGAACAGAAACAGAACGATTTCGTTCTTAATAAGCTGATGCTGTTTTTTGTTGTTGCGGTTGTCGGAATCTTTGGCACGCTTTTCGCTGCACGCAATCTCAGAGCTGAAGCGTTTTTCTATGTCAACGTATTCCCGATAGTTCTTATTTTATCAGCAATCGCTTTTGTCGGTGCGGTGGTTTATTTTGCTATCCAGCGTGGACGCCGAATCGATGAGAGCGCAAAGGTTATAACAAGCAGCAACCTGCTCGGTACGGCCGCGGTTTTGCTTTCGGCTTGCATTTACTACAATTTTGGCGGTGCTGCAAAGCATATCGTCGTTTATTTCATCGCTGCAACCGTTCTTTACTTTGTTTATAATATTTTTCATAAGGATTTCTTCATTTGCTCGATTATTGCTGCGATAGAGATGATTCTTATTAAGTTTTCATCGGTTAACGCAAGCACAACCGTCGGCAAGCTGTTGGCGTCTGTTTCAATGGCGCTTGCAATCGTAATTCCTTTGCTTGGCTTTGTTTTCGCGATTATGCTTCACCTTAACAAGGGTACGCTTCCTTTTGGAAAGTCGAAAATTGAACTTATCGGCAAGGACGACCGTTTGTATCCCATTTTCGTAATTTGTGCCGTTTCGATCGTTGGTGCAATTCTCACCATTGTGACATCGGCTGCTGCTATATATTCATTGGTTGCACTTCTTGCTGTTTATTTGGCTGTTGCAGTTGCATACACAGTGCGAATGATGTAAATGTTCAGGTGATGTATCCTGAAGGCTTTTAAAAATCAAATCTGAGTGTAAAATATAGTATTAAATATACATAAAACATTATATAATGTTGAAAGGAGTCGCCACATGTCAAACAGATTGTTCCAAGGTATTATCCACCAGATGAGGGAAACTGTAGACCGCATTATCGGTGTAATAGATGAAAACGGTGTTATCATTTCCTGCAGCGAGCTGGTAAAAATCGGGGAAACCGCTCAGGGTATTCGCGACGAGCTTGCTTATACCTCAGAGGGTATTACGACCGGAGGATATACCTACAAGCAGATCGGAAATGGAGTTAAACCGGAGTATATCGTTTTTGTAGAGGGTGAGGACAAGATCGCAGAAAAAATCGCCTCAATTCTCTCTGTTTCTCTTCAGAATATCAAGAATCTTTACGATGAAAAGTATGATAAAGGCTCCTTCATTAAAAATATCATACTTGACAACATTCTCCCGAGCGATATTTATTTGAAGAGCAAGGAGCTTCATTTCAATACCGATGTTATGCGCGTTGTAATTCTGATCAAATTCTACGGAAAGAGCGATGTGATTCCGTTCGATATGGTTCAGAATATGTTCCCGGACAAGAATAAGGATTATGTAATCTCTGTAGGTGAGCATGATATCGTGCTTGTTAAGGAAATCAAGCCGAGCAACGATATGCGCGAAATCGAAAAGGTTGCTAAGAATATTGCAGATACACTTTCCTCCGAGTTCTACGCAAAGGTTACTATCGGTATAGGTACTGCCGTAGATAACATTAAGGATCTCGCTCATTCCTTCAAGGAAGCGCAGATCGCAATCGAGGTCGGAAAGGTATTCGACACCGAAAAGAATATCATCAGCTATGAAAATCTCGGAATCGGAAGACTTATTTATCAGCTTCCCACAACGCTCTGCGAGATGTTCTTGCAGGAGGTTTTCAAGAAGGGATCGCTCGAATCGCTTGACCGCGAAACGCTCATGACCATTCAGTGCTTCTTCGAGAACAACCTTAATGTTTCCGAAACCTCGAGAAAGCTGTTCGTTCACAGAAACACCCTCGTTTACCGTCTTGAGAAAATCAGAAAGCTCACAGGACTCGATCTTCGCGAGTTCGAGCATGCAATCACATTTAAGGTTGCTCTGATGGTTAAAAAATACCTCACCTCAAAGCCGGTTAAATTCTGATATTTTACCGTCCGTTTTCTGTATATGAGAACGGACGGTATGATTGCTAAATGCCACAAAAAGTTATTTTTTATATTTAAAACTGACAGAATTCGGTGGCGTATAATATATTATGTTAGTACAAACTACCAATATGGAGTTATTTATATAGATGATAGAATTTAGAGATGTGAAAAAAGTTTACCCGAACGGTCATGTCGCACTTGACGGGGTAAACATAAAAATCGCCGACGGCGAGTTTGTATTTATTGTCGGTGAGTCGGGTGCGGGAAAGACCACGCTTACGAAGCTTCTTCTGCGCGAGGAAAAGGTTTCAGGCGGGCACCTCATCGTTCGCTGTGACAAGCAATTGCCTAAGGGCAAAAAGCAGAGCGTGATTTATGACCTTGCGAAAATTTCAAATTTCAAGGTGCCGTATTACAGACGCGAGCTCGGAGTTGTATTCCAGGATTTCCGTTTGTTCCCCAACAAAACCGTGTTTGAAAATGTTGCGTTCGCGATGCAGGTCGTCGGTGAATCCAACCGCGTTATAAAGCAGCGTGTACCTGCTATACTTAACATTGTCAATCTGACGGATAAATCAAACAGCTATCCAAGACAGCTTTCGGGTGGTGAGCAGCAGCGCGTTGCGCTTGCAAGAGCGCTTGCCAACAATCCGAAGATAATCATTGCGGACGAGCCGACGGGAAATATCGACCCTAAGATGAGTCTTGAGATAATGAATCTGCTTGTAAAGATTCATAACCGCGGCAAAACTGTTATCGTCGTAACACACGAGAAGGACCTTGTCGATTATTTCAAGCAACGCGTTATTCGCATTTCCGACGGTAAGGTCGTTGGCGACGGAGTCGGAGGTATGGTGCTGTGAAAAGTTACAAACTAAGCTATTTTTTAGGACAGAGCTTCAAGGGCTTGTGGCGCAACGGCATTATGACCGTGGCTTCGATAACCGTTTTGATGAGCTGTCTTGTGGTAATCGGAAGCTTTGCGCTTCTGATTATGAATATTGATGTAAACCTCGAGAATTTAGGCCTTCTCAATGAAATCGTTGTTTTTGTTGATGAAAGCAAGGATGACGAAGCTGTTTCGGAAATAGGTGCAAAAATCCGCGCGCTTGATAATGTAGCGGAGGTTATATTTATTTCAAATGAGCAGGCTCTTGAAGAGGAAAAGGAAAAATACGCCGAATATTCGGGGCTTTATGAGCTTGTAGAGGGCGACAACCCGCTTCGCGACTCGTTTGTAATCAAGTATATCGACAATGCTAAGGCTTCGACAACCGCATATCAGGTCGGACAGATTGACGGTATAGCAAAGGTAAATCACCGTCAGGACCTTGCCGCGACAATCGAACGAATTAAATCGGGCGTTTCGCTTGTGCTTGTTTGGTTTATGGCGATTCTGTTTGTCGTAAGCATCTTTGTAATAATCAATACGATCAAGCTTGCAGTGCATGCACGCCGTTCTGAGATCACCATAATGCGTTATGTCGGAGCGACGGATTGGTTTGTAATACTGCCGTTCATTTTCGAGGGAATAATCATCGGAATTTTAGCGAGCGTGTTCGCATTCCTCATCGAATGGTATATGTACGGCTACGTAGTTGCAATGCTCGGCGACAATTTCAATATGATAACTATCCTGCAATTTGACGAGATCAGAATGTATGTAGCAGCTGCATTCCTGGCAATCGGCATTATTACGGGCATTATTGGAAGTACTATTTCGACAAGACGATATTTAAAGGCTTGAGCGGAATACAAGGAGAGGTTAGGTGAATAATAATAATGAGCTTATTTAAACTGACCGACAAATGTAATATCATCAAAGCGGCATCTCGCATTTTGGCAGGCGTACTCATCGTTGCTTGCACCATGAGTGCCATGCCGAGCGGCATAGGGCGCATTTCGGCTGACAACAAGCTGACCGATTCAACTGTTCAGGGATATGAAGCAAAGCTTGCTCAAATCGAAAAGAATATGAAGGATTTGCAGAATCAGATTAGCGATGCGAAATCTGACGCTGACAAAGCTATCGCTGAAAAAACTCGGCTTGACGGTGAGATGAACCTTCTGATAAATAAAATCAATGTAACGAGCGAATTTATCGCCGAGCTTGAGGCTAACATTGATCAAAAGGATGGCGAGATTGACGACAAAGAGCTTGCGTATGAAAGAAAATACGCCTTGTTCAAGGAGCGTCTTCGCGTGACTCACGAGGACGGTCAGGCAAGCTATCTTGAAATGCTGTTCGGCGCGAAAAATCTTTCGGATTTTCTGTCGCGCATTGACCGCATAGGTGCGATGCTCGAGTATGACAACAAAATAATGGAAGACCTCAAGAGCGAAAAATATTCGCTCGAAACCATCCGTTCGGAGTTCGAAACTCAGAAGACAAAGCAAGAGGAGCTTTTGGTAAGCCTTAGGGAAGATGAGGCGGAGCTCGAAAAGAAAACCGCTCAGGCGGCGGCATATTACGAGCAGTATAAAAAGGACGCCGCAAATTATAAGCTGCTTTACGAAAAGCAGCTCGAACAAGAGGAAAAGCTCCAGGAGGAGCTTCAGGCATATCTTGAGGAGCTTCAAAAGAAGCTCAATTCAAAGTATGTCGGAGGCGATTTCATGTGGCCGCTTCCGCTTGATTATACACGAATTTCATCGTATTACGGTTACCGTCCAAGTCCTATTACCGGCAAACAGGAGCTGCACAACGGAATCGATCTTCCCGCAGCTTACGGAACTTCTATTTATGCCGCTAACGATGGTAAGATCACCATTGCGCAGTGGAATCATTGGAGCTACGGAAACTACATAATGATCGACCATGGCGGCGGATACGCTACCCTTTATGCGCATTGCTCCAACCTTTTGGTCAAGAACGGCGATACGGTCAAAAAAGGGCAGGTAATCGCAAAGGTCGGCTCAACGGGAGCTTCAACGGGAAATCATCTTCACTTTTCTCTTTATGAGGAAAACAAGCATACCGACCCGCTTAAGTTCTTCAAATAATAACGCAATAATTTAATTCCAAGGCAAAGGGGCTCCTGATGCACGGGAGCGATGGTTTAATAATGTCTAAGAAAATTTCAATCGGAATGGCAATCGTATTGATGCTGTTAGCCGTTTTGATTACATTTCAGCTTACTTTTGTAGGACTGAACAACAAGTACCGCGCACAGCTTAACGAGCTGTCAGCAGGGCTTGAGGCATTCGAAAAATTGGCGGCAGTTGATGAAATCGTACGGACGCTTTATATCGGCGATATTGATGAGGAAGAACTCTCTGATATGATAATTCGCGGATATATTGCAGGAACGGGCGATAAATACGCTTATTATCTTGACAGGACCCAATTCGCTGAGTTTGTCAGTGACAACTCGGCAGAGATGCAGGGCATAGGCGTGTTTGTCATTGCGGGAAGCGATGCTATCGAGATAATTAATGTCATGCCCGAATCTCCTGCCCTTGAAGCAGGACTCGAACCGGGCGACCTTATAATCGCTGTTGGAGGCGAAAGCGTTGCGTCGATTGGGTATAACAGCGCTTTGAACCGATTAAAAGGCGAAGCCGGAACCCCTGCGGAGTTTACCGTTTACCGCGATGGCAAGGAGCTTGATTTTTCAATAGAACGTGGCTATGTAAACGAGCAGACGGTTATGTCACATATTTACGAGGCTGATAAATCAATCGGTATTGTTAAGATACTCAGCTTTGATAAGAAAACTGCGACACAGTTCAAGGCAGCGTGCGACGATCTTATTAAAAGCGGTGTCAAGCGTTTCGTTTTTGATGTTCGCTATAATCCCGGCGGTGATCTTGAAGCGATTTGCGACGTGCTCGATTATCTCTTGCCCGAGGGTCCGATGGTTCGCATTAAGGACGGAAGCGGCAAAGAGGAGGTTCGCACCTCTGATGCAAGCGAGCTTGATGTTCCGATGACGGTTTTGATTAACAGTAATACTGCAAGCGCGGCGGAGCTTTTTGCTTCTGCTCTGCAGGATTATAAAAAAGCAACCTTAGTCGGGGAAACAACATTCGGAAAGGGAACCGTTCAGCGTATAATCTCGCTTCCCGACGGAACGGGAATCGGAATATCGAACAGCATGTATTATCCGCCATATTCTGACAATTTCGAGGATGTGGGAGTTATTCCGGATGTCGCATGTGAGATGGACGAAAGCGTTGCAGATAAAAATATCTACAAAATCACAGATGCCGAGGATACTCAGCTCCAGAAGGCTATTGAGATTCTAAACGGTGCAAAATAAGCAAAAATTTTATAAATATAATATTACACAACCTACAAGGAGAAACTGAAATGGCAAATACACCTATGGTATTAACTGAAGAAGGTCTTAAAATAATGACCGCCGAGCTCGACCATCTTAAAAACGTCAGACGTGTCGAGGTTAAGGAAAATCTCGCTATCGCGCGTTCCTTCGGTGACCTTTCCGAGAACAGCGAATACGACGAAGCAAAGAACGAGCAGGCGAAGGTAGAATCACGCATCAACGAGCTTGAGGAAATTCTCAAAAATGTTGTCGTAATCAACGAAAGCGACCTTGTCAGCGACGTTGCAAACCTCGGAATGACTGTCACAGTTTATGATGAGGAATTTGACGAGGAGGTTTCGTACAATATCGTTGGTACAAACGAGGTTGACCCGCTCAAAAACAATATTTCTGACCGTTCTCCTATAGGTATGGCTATGATTGGCAAAAAAGTGGATGACGTTATTGAAGTAGAAGCACCCTCCGGTGTTATCAAAATGAAGATCCTCGCTATCAAGAAAACTGCAAAATAAGATTATACGGAGAAAAGACAATGAGCGAAAAGGAAATTATAAATAACGCTGCCCAGAATAATGCTGCCAGCGAGCAGGAATTAAACAGCCTCCGTCAGGTCAGACGTGATAAGCTCGCAGCACTTCGCGAGGACGGTAAGGACCCGTTCCAGATAATGAAGTATGATGTTACACATCACACAATGGATATTAAGGACTCATTTGACGCGCTTGAGGGACAGACGGTATCTGTAGCCGGCAGGATGATGTCCAAGCGTATAATGGGCAAGGCGTCCTTCTGCAATATTCTCGATTTGAAGGGAAATATTCAGTCGTATGTAGCACGCGACAGCATCGGCGAGGAAAGCTATGCCGGATTCAAAAAGCTCGATATCGGTGACATTATCGGTATTCGCGGCGAGGTCTTCAAGACAAAGACCGGCGAGATTTCGATTCACGCGACTGAGGTAACACTTCTTTCGAAGAGCCTGCAGATTCTTCCGGAGAAGTTCCACGGACTTACAAATACCGATACACGCTACCGTCAGAGATACGTCGATTTGATTATGAATCCCGAATCTCGCGATACATTCATAAAGCGCTCCAAGATTATCAGCACAATCCGCAGATTCCTTGATATGCAGGGCTTTATGGAGGTTGAAACTCCAATGCTCGTATCGAATGCGGGCGGAGCTGCTGCAAGACCGTTTGAAACTCACTTCAATGCTTTGGATGAGGATTTCAAGCTTCGCATCTCGCTTGAGCTTTACTTAAAGAGATTGATAGTCGGAGGACTTGAGCGTGTTTATGAGATTGGACGAGTTTTCCGTAATGAAGGACTTGATACTCGCCACAATCCCGAATTTACGCTGATGGAGCTCTATCAGGCATACACCGACTACAACGGCATGATGGACCTCACTGAGAATATGTTCCGCTATGTTGCACAAGAGGTTCTCGGCACAACCAAAATCGTATACAACGGCATTGAGATGGACCTTGGCAAGCCGTTTGAAAGAATTACGATGGTAGATGCTGTTAAGAAATACGCAGGGGTTGACTTTACAAAGATCGAAACGCTCGAGGAAGCTCGTGCAATTGCAAAAGAGAAGCATGTTCAATACGAGGAGCGCCATTCAAAGGGCGAGATCCTTAATCTGTTCTTTGAGGAATATGTTGAAGAGCATCTTATTCAGCCGACATTCCTCATGGACCACCCCGTAGAGATTTCACCGCTTACCAAGAAAAAGCCGTCCGACCCGAATTACGTAGAGCGTTTTGAGTTCTTCATGAACGGTTGGGAGATGGCAAACGCTTATTCCGAGCTTAATGACCCCATTGACCAGCGTGAGCGTTTCGCCGCACAAGAGGAGCAGTTCGCCGCAGGTGATGAGGAAGCTAATCATACTGACGAGGATTTCTTAAACGCGCTCGAGATTGGTATGCCCCCTACAGGCGGCATTGGCTACGGCATCGACAGAATGTGCATGCTGTTCACCGATTCTGCAGCTATCAGAGATGTATTGCTATTCCCCACAATGAAGACCTTGGAGCAGTAAGGTTTGTTTGCCTGAAACGAATTTGATCATCTTGTCAATAGCTCACAAGTGAGCGGAGGATAAAGTCGTGACAAAAACAGAGAATGCAAGAAGAATAATTCGCTATGATAAGCCTGAGCAGGTCGTTCGGGATATTCCGAAGCATTTTGTCGGATACCGCGGCGTGAATCACGAGAGTCTTGACGGAAGGTTCGGACACGGCAGTCCGATTGGCAGCCGTTGGACTGATATATGGGGTGTTGAGTGGGAGAAAAAGCAAGAGGGTATTATGGGGTATCCAATAAGCTTTCCGCTTAGCGAGCCTGAGGATCTTGCAGGCTACAAGTGGCCCTCGGCAGATGATCCGATGATTTACGAGCGCATCTATCAGATGGCTGAGGATCGGAAGGATCCCGATACGCTGATTTGCGGATCGCACCGTAATCTGCTGTTTGAAAAGGTTGAAAAGCTGATGAGTATGGAAAATCTGCTCGTCTATCTCTATACCGAGCCGGAGTTTGTACGCGAGATTTTTGAGCGATACACAGAGTTTCAGCTTGGGATCGCAAAGCATTATCTCGCTGTCGGCGTGGATATGATACATTGCTCCGAGGACCTCGGCACGCAGAATTCCACGCTTATCAGTAAAGAGATGCTGAACGAGTTTCTTGTTCCGTACTACAAGCGGTTGTTTGACTTCTACAAGCAGTATGGCGTGATGATCGAGCTTCACTCCTGCGGTCACATTGAACCGTTTCTTGATGTGTTTATGGACCTTGGTGTTGATGTACTCAATCCGATCCAGTATACGGCAAACGATGTTGAGAATATCAGAAAGATTACGCAGGGAAGAATGGCGTTGCACGGCGGAATTCGCTCTGATCTGTTGCTTGACGGCACGCCGGCTCAGATTGAAGCCGAAGTTGAGCGCATGATCAAGCTTCTCGGTAAGGACGGCGGCTACTTCTGCGACATCGATCAGGCTATGATTTACCCAAAACAAAACGTAGAAGCGCTTGACCGAGCAGTTGCCAAGTATGGCAAGTATCCGATCTGTGAGTGAGTAAATAGACAAAGGGGCTGTTGCAAGTTGAAAACTTG
>JAZNMQ010000073.1:0-12875 GCA_045579745.1 Candidatus Flemingiibacterium sp.
TAGTGGTGTTATCCGCCTTGGTAGTGTCGTCAGCCTTGGTGGTGTCGTCCGCCTTGGTAGTGTCGTCCGCCTTGGTAGTGTCGTCTGCCTTAGTGGTGTCATCCGCCTTAGTGGTGTCATCCGCCTTGGTAGTGTCGTCAGCCTTAGTGGTGTCGTCCGCCTTAGTGGTGTCATCCGCCTTAGTGGTGTCGTCAGACTTGGTCGTATCGTCAGACTTGGTGGTGTCGTCCGTCTTGGTGGTGTCATCAGTATCAGGTGTATCAACATCCTCGTCGGGCGCTGTGCTGCCGCTGTATGCATCGCTGAGTGTTGAGAGCGCAACGGGCTTAGCATCGGTTGATACTACAGGAATCTTAGGCGAGCCGATCGTGCCGAAGATACCCATGCGGTTGTCGGTGTTGCCGAGTAAATCAGACCATTCCTTATTACCCGCGCCGAGAGCAGGGGAGGTTGCTTTGAGCGTAAAGTCGTGGTCATAGACATTAACGGTGTAATCTGCGCCATAGTAGTAGCCGCCTTGCTTAGCGTATTCTACCATGTAAGACTCCCAATCAGACGGATAGGGCTTGCCGGTGTTGTAGTCTACCTCATAAGCGTTCTTAAACTGAGGATCAACGCCGATCAGGTTATTCTTGCCTGCAACTGTGCCGGCTTGACCCATTTTACCTGCGATATCCTTGCCGAGGTTGTTGTTGCTTGAATAGTTGAAGAATATGTTGTTATCGTAGGTAACGTCGTTGCTTGTATTAGAGGAGATGTTGAGCGGATTGCCCTTGCCGGAGTAGACAACGTTGTTGTACATTCTGACATGGTTGCTCGCGTTTGAGAAAAAGTCGTTCCAACCGAACGGGGTACGGCTGTTTGCAAAAACGGTGTTGTTGATCATATCAACGTTTTCAGCGTCGAAGCAGTGGATACCCGAGCCGCCGTTGAAATAGCAAAGGTTGTTGTAAATAAGGAAATGTCCGCCGTAAGGCTGCATGCCCCATTTATCGCCCTTGTCCATGAGGCTCTTGCTTGTCTTTTGGTTCTTTGTGGAGTCGATAATAATACCGTTACCGTCGGAGAATTTGTTAATGGAAACCCAAGGAGCGAAGTGACGGTTGCCTGCGCAGATGTTGTTTCTGATAATGATCTTGTAATCATCGAAGTTTCCGTCAGCATCTACTGTACCGTTGAAGCTGATTCCGCTTGAGCCGTACATATCTCCGTAGCAGTTGTTTGTGATGGTATTGTTCTCAACAATTACATAGTCGCAGTTGATACCAGAGATACCGCCGCCGCCGCATCCGTTGACTGTGCAGTTTCTGATTTCGATATGATGCGGCACATTAGCTACGTCAACACCGCCTGTGCGGACTTCCTTGTTGCCTTGCTCCTGAATTGAAATGCCGTTTGTGTTGAACTTTGTGACTCCAGGGAGTGAGCTAAGGCTCGCGCCGTTCCAACGATCATAGCAAATCTTATAGTTTTCTGCGATTTCATCAAGCATCAGCATGCCGCGACCCTCAATTGTAAGACCTTCGATCTTTAAGTATGAGCCGGTTACGCGGAGTGTGCTCCAAGCCGCTCCAACATTGAATACGGGATTTTCGCCTTCAGCTGCTTTGTAGGTGATATACGCATCGGGAAGACCTGATTTCGAAAGTATAATCTCGCCCTTGTTGTAGCCGTAGGGGATCTCGGATTCGAAAAGGATAACCGTATCTCCGGGGTTAACCTTTGCCTGAGCGGTAGCGAATGTCTTTAAGGCTTTTTCGGGTGAAAGACCGTCGTTTGTATCCTTACCGGTGTCGCCGTCGACATAGTAGGTTTTGTATGTAGGTGTTTTTTGGACGTTGATCGCGATTCTGTGGTGGAAGGGAGTTGCCTCACCGTCATCAACCGAAATGTAGTAGTTAATTACCTGACCCACAAGCGATCCTTTTGTCGGAGGAGTCCATGTGAATTCGCCCGTGCTTTCATTGAGCTCGAACGTGCCGCTTGATGCGCCGGGATTCTTGCTTCTACTGTCAAGCTTGAAGATGAGCGGATCTCCGTCAGCATCGGTGACAGAAACCTTTCCTGTGAGGGTTGTTTTTTCAGCGATATGATAAGACGAGATCTGATTGCCGTAGGGTGCTGTATTGTTGCCGCCTGCAACCTTATTGGAGTTTAAAACGATCGAGCCGTAGCTTGTGTTATAAGACCACATGCTGTCACTCGAAGCGTTGCTCATGCGGAATTGGGGAAGGCTGTAATCATCCGTCTTTTGGAATATCTGTGCCTCAATGCCAAGCGTATCAAGGTATACCGGCTTAAATTCAAGTGCATCGATCGCGATGCTTGTTTCAAAGAAATAACCGTCGCTCGTCTTTTGCGTAGCCGTCTTGATATTTGCGTTGGAATACTTCATCTTATTGGTACCGAATGTGTAGCTGATGTACTGTAAAATTTTTACCTTTTCAGCCTTTTTGCTGTTGTCGGGAGAAACGAAGAAATTCATTCCGGCTTCTGAAAGGTCAAGCGTTGAGCTCTTTACTTCCAAAGCGATGTAGATGTACTTATCATCGCACATCGATGCTAAATCGATCTCTAAATCAGCCGAGGGATGCTCGGAATGTGTTGTGAACTGCCAGCCCTCGGAGGCATCATTTTTACCGTCGATCTGAGCTGTGCCGTAATAGGAAATAACGGGACTTGCGACTGCATAAAGGCAGATGTTACCCCATGTTGCGGGCGAGTCAGCCTTTGTGCTCTCGTTCCAATAGAGCGTCAGGGTGTCGGTTGCTGCGCTTGATGCGCTGTTATCATCGTCGTTGTTGATAACCTCGAAGCCTATCATGGTACCGTCGTGAGGAGCGGTAATAGCAAGGCTTTCCATCGGGAACTGTGCCTCGACGATGTATCCGTCTTCTGTCATTTTGTAGCCAAGCTTAACGCCCTTGTCGGTGGCTGAAATTTCAGCCATGCCTGTACCGCCGTAGAGCTTCCAGTTTCCTGTTGCCGCTTCGAATACAAGGCGCATGGTGTCTTTATCGTATGCGCTGCCCTTTGATCTTGACGGGTCGATGAAGATCTCAATACCGTCGTTTGCGGACATGTCGGAATTGAGATTATCCTTAACGATGACCTCGTCCATTACCTTAACTGCAACATAGAAGTTTTTGTCACTCCAACATGTCGCAAATTCGCATTGGTTGTTGAGCATCGTCTGAACCTGACGGTTAGCAACGCTGTTCCAATCGGTATTTTTCCAATAGTTCTCTTTGAGCTCGCCGTCAATTTGAACTAAGGATATGTTTTTACCGGCCGAGGCAAGTGCGGTTTCGGGGGAAGCTGCCGCCGAAATCGGCTCGGTTACGCCAAGACTGAAAAGCATCGACGCTCCGAGAATAGCTGCGGATGCGCTGAGCGCAAGCTTTTTAAGTCCTGTTACGAGGGGCTTGAATTTTGTCATAAGTGACCTCCTATAAATTCAATAAGGTTCAATGTCATTATATCATAATAATTTGGCTTATACAATTGGCAAAATTACGAAAATATCCGATTTATTTTGTCATAATAGAACAAAATATTACTCCTGCAAAAAGTACCGCACAGAGAACGCCTAAAACGATGCGGCGTGCTCTCGTTTGACGCAGCTCGTCATTTGAAAGGAGCTTTTACAATCTCATACCGCCGTCGATCACGATATCCGCGCCGGTTATGTATGCGCTTTCCTCGCGAAGCAGAAGGCTGACCGTGCCCGTTATCTCCTCGGATTTGCCAAATCTTCCGAGGGGGATTGTGCTTTCAACTAATGCACGTTTTGCGTCATCCTCGTAGATCGAATCGTTGCGAGGGGTTACGATTGCACCCGGGGCGATATTGTTGACCGTTACGCCATGCGGTGCGGAGTATTTCGCGACGTTTTCGACAAGACGCATTACCGCGCTCTTTGTCGCGCCGTAAACGGAAAGCTCGGGATGATTGCGATATTGATTGACGCTTCCGATGGTCACGATCCTGCCAAAGCCTCGCTTTTCCATCTCGGGATAATACGCCTGCATCAAAAGAAGCGTGCTTCGAAGATTAACGTTTATCTGCTTTTCGAATTCCTCGTCTGTGATGTCAAGCCAGCGACTCTTAAACTGCACACTCGCGTTTAAAATAAGGCAATCGACAGCGCCCGTTTTACTATAAAGCGCTTTAGTTTCGGCTAAATCGGATAGATCGGCAACTACCGCCATGCTCGCTCCGATCTCGTCGCGAGCGTTATTGACCTTAGTAATATCTCTCGAGCCGTGCACGATAACCTCGTAGCCCTCAAGCACGAGCCGCTTTGCGATAGCCTTGCCGATGCCCTGAGTTGAGCCCGTTACGAGAACTCTTTTTTTGTCACTCATTTTGTTTGTTCCTTTCGAGTTATATAGAAAATGTCAGAATGTTCCCATCGTGAGTGGGAGCGATTTTTTTGTTACTTCAACATCTCAGCCTTGCCTGAGAGCTTGCGGAAAACGGCGCAGATTATAAAATAAGCGAGAATTCCGCAAAGGCATCCGAGAATTACACCGCCGATAATATCGGTCGGGAAATGCACAAAGAGGTAGATTCGTGAGAGCGCGATCAGTATCGCGAGCACGAGCGCAGGAATACCGAAGCGCTTGTTACAGCAGAGCATCGCGCTTGCCGCAGCAAAGGATGCCGAGGTGTGGCCTGATGGGAATGACCAGTCGGAAAGCTCCTTGACGAGCAGAGCCTCGCGAATCGCTTCATAGCCCTCGAGCGTGTACGGACGGGGTCTTGCGACAAGATTCTTAAGAATGATATTGCCAAACAGCAGGCTGAAAATCAGAGAAAGCCCGATAACAGCCCCCATTTTACGGGTTTTCCTGAAGCATAGGCAGATAACCGCACAGATTATCCAAAAGATGCCCGCATCACCGAACATGCTGATAAACGGCGCAAACCAATCAAGGAACGCACATTTGAGGTTGCTCTGCACGAAGTCTAAAATAGACAGATCAAATGAAAGAATAGCGTCAAGCATAGTCTTGTATACGGCGCCTGATGTTGAGCGCCGCCTTTCTTTAAAAATGTGTCAGCCGATCTCGCGTTAAGGTATTACGGTCAATCCTCGGAGAACACCCATTTCTTTTGAATGGTGTAGCTCGCCGCGAAGAAGAGGCACTTTACTGTAAAGGTAACGAGTGAATAGAATATACCCGAGGTTCCGCCAAGCATTGCGTTAAATGCGGTCGTAGTCAGCGCGGTTGCGATAGCCTGAACGCTCCATAGGATTGCATAGCGTCCAGCAGAGCGCGCGCTTCGCTTCTGCTCCTTGAAAACAAAGGTGCGGTTGAGAAAATAGTTTAAAACTGACGATAAAATCCGCGCAGGCAGGAAGTCGCAAAGCTCCTTTAGAAATGCGGAGATAAACGGGGAAGCCGCATTAAAAGTAAGCTTCCAGAAATCGTGCAAAAGGGTCTGTAAAACAGTTTCGAATACAAGGCATCCGACCGAGCTCAGTCCGTACTTGAAAAGCTGACCGAACAGAATCCAGAATATCCTTGCGGTATCAACAAGCGGTCTGAAATGCGAAGCCTTGTTGTTTTCGATGTACACCGTTTGAATCTTAACCTCGGTGTAGTCAATATGTGCGTCGCGCAGGAACAGGAGCATTTTCGTTTCGTATTCGTAGCGTTCGCCCTCGACATTTAAAAGCGGCTCCAATACATTTCGCGGAATAGCACGAAGTCCCGTCTGAGTATCGGTGATCTTCATGCCGAAAAATACGCGGAATAAAAGCGCGGTCAATCGGTTGCCGTATAAGGATTTTGGCGGAACGTTAGCGGATGCGAAATCACGGCTTCCGAGCACGAACTGTCCGTCAGTCAGCATCTTTTCGACGCAGGCTACAACATCGTCGGGATCGTGTTGGAAATCGTCATCGACAGTGACTCCACCCTCACAGTCCTGACGGTTGCCTGTCACATACGCAAAGGCGGTTTTGAGAGCTGCGCCCTTGCCGCGATTGACCTCGTGGGTCAGAACTGTTACGCTCTCGTGCAGATCTGCGCGCTCGAAATAAGTGCGGTGCTCCTCGTCACTTCCGTCGTTTACCAATATGATATCACGGGCTCCGCGAGCCTCGAGTGCTTCAATTACCGAGATGAGCGATTCTCTCGGGTTGAGGGATGGAATTATTATACTGACGCGTGAAAGCCACGCGCTGCTGTTATTAAAAGACATGAGCTTCTCCGTTTATTTTAATGTATGAGAAATGCGAACGGCATACGCCACGAGGATTGGCTGTAGTAAAATGTGACGCTGTCTTGCAGATAGTCGCCGTCATAGTACATGCAGGTCGATGAGCCTCCGTCGAGATTAGCCGCATTTATAGCCCCATAGCGGACCATTATATCAATGAGGTCAGCCGCTGAAGCTCCTGCATGGCCGCGATAGCCTCGCCCGTCGGTTACAAGAAGCAGCAGAGCTCCGTCTGCACGCTGACCGATAGCCGTTCGCGGATTTAAACCGCTTCCGCTTCCCGTAAAGGTTCGCGGAACGTTGTTGATTACGAGCTGTACAAAGTGGTTGTTGTCGGTAGAAAGGTGCTCCTGGAAGCAAACGGCATCGCGGATACCTTTTTCCTTAATCATTTTTTCCACATCAGACGCGCTCATACCGTTTATATCGATTATCTGCAAAATGTGACGGTCGGTCAAGCCGACGAGCACCAAGCCGCCAAATTCCTTTGGCTTGTTGCGAACGATCTCACCGTTGCTGACAACAACGCCGTAAGGGTGACCGCCCGTGTTGTTATTCGATGCGTAAAGTCCGCCGTTTATGCCGCCGAGTGCTTTATTTGCAGATACGATTTCTTTAAGCGTTATGCCTTTTTCGGGCCATGTTCCGTCGGGGTTAATAATCGTGGCAAGATTGACACGCGACGGGTCCTTGACGATCATCAGTGTCGCCTTGTATGTAAGACCTGCGATTTCGACAATTTCGATATCCTGAGCTTCCTTGTCTTTTTCGCCGAAAACTACGCCCTCGATATCCACACTCTGCTTGTCGTCGGCAAATGCGTCGAGCACGATCAGTCCCTCATCAACCGACGCGTCGTTCATCGCTTTCATGGAGTTTGTGTCGATGACTGCCTGGATCTCCTCGTCACTCAGACAAAGCGATGCTAAAAATTTCATCTGTCCCGTTTCAAGAACGGTTGTGACGAAGGTGCTCTTAGCGGCGTCCGAGGTTCGGCAGATTATAGTCAGCGCGAGATATACCGTAATCAGTAAAATCAAAATAAAGGTGAGAGGGTAGAGCATAACTCGCCCGATAATGCCCAAAACGCGTTTGAGGGAGCTTTTTGAGCTTGCCTTGCTTGTTTGCTGCTGCATATTCATATCTCGCCGCCCTCCTTTTCAATAACATCGCGCATAACGGCGATTGCCCAATGAGGATCGTCAACACCGTTGTCGGGAGTATCGTCCACGTAGACGAAATATATGATACTGTTAAAAATATCCGTGCGGTTTCCTGCGAATTTTCCGGGCTGGCTTGCTGAGTAAAGACGCATGTTCTTTTCAAAATACACGTCAACGCTGAAGCAGCGGTCGCTCCACTTTATAAAATTCGAAATGCGATTACCTGTAAAGGATTGAATCGTGTGAATACTCGTAAACGTGATATCGATGCCCGTTGCCCACGCATAGGCGTATTTATCGTAATAGGAGCCGCGAATGAGATGCGGTCTGACGGTATAATAGCCGCGCGTTGGATACTCGTTAAGGTCGCTTGTCATAAATTTGCTCCAAAGCATTGCAATATCCATTACATCGACCTGCGATGCGATCTCGTCGGGGATTTTGTCCTCGCCCACTTGATGGGTTATAGTAAGCGTGCGATCGGAAAGCGTGTGCTCGGATTTATTGCCCATGCTGTCGATTACGTTGACCGTGGCGTTATCGCAAAGCATGGTTATATGATAGGTCAGATACTCGGGGAGCGAAACCTCGGGCACATATTCACAGAGAAGCTCTGTATCGGGGTCGGGCGCACGAGATGCACCGTCCGTATCAACCTCGACACCGCCAATCTCGAGCTTAAAATTTTCGGGAAGTGTTACGGTATAGCCGTAAAGCGGAAGCTCGGATTCGCCCTGATAGCGTATAGAATTGCCGTAGCCGTCGTCGATTATTATCTCGGGCTCGATCATCATGCCGATATCGTAGATGGAGCTCTCGCCGTCATGAGAGCTACCGCTCAGCTTTTCGCCGTTGCAGGTGACATTCAGCGAATCGGGCAGGGTGAAGGAGTAGTGATAAGGAAGCGGAGTGAGAATATTGCGCTCCATGGAGTATGCAAGCGGTTCTCCGTCGCTGTCGGTAACCTTTATCTCGGGAATTGACGCCATATTGCGCACAGAATACATCGGAATATCGCCGTCAGACAGAGTGCGCTCAGCCTCGGAAATCTCGACGTCGTTGAAATAAACGTGTACCCCGTCGGGGATGTAAATTTGATATGTGTAAAGATTTGCGGTGAGTATAGGCGTTACGGTCGCGACGCTCCAATCAGCCATGCTGAAAAACAGGAGCTTGCTTCGGCTGTTCGTGCCCGTCAGCTCGACAGTGGCGACGGGAGAATCGCCCGAATAAATGATAAAGCCCTTTTCGAGCTCTGAGCCGCCTGCTTTTGCGAGGTAGGTGAGCTCACCGCCTGCGTTTATATTGTCAAAATAGTCGTTTTTGTAGGTGCTTATGTCGACATTTTCGAATCGCGGAGAGCCGATCGTGGGAAATTCGATAAAATCGGGTTGAATATTATTGCTGAGAGCGTCGTTCCATTCATCGATCAGCCTTTCAACAGCGCACTCGGGCTGAGCCTCGTCGTATTCGCGCACTACGTTGTATGTATAGCTCAGCGCCAAAGCCGAGCCGATCAGGCACAGAACTATAAAAATCGTATATATTATAGCATTTTTGCTCTTGAAAATCTTCAACTTGCCGTCGCCCCTTTATCTTTTATGATAAATATTCATAGGTATAATTCGCCATTATCATTATACCAAATTTAATTTGTTTTGTAAATAAAACAAAGCAATTTTGTTTTAATTTTTCGCTGTTTGTGGGCGTGGGGTGGGATATAAAAAGGCATCTCGCGTGTGCGAGATGCCTTGGGGGTGATAAAAGCGATTATTTGTATTTGATGGATGCCTGTGGGGGAGCTAACATTAGGAATGTGATCGTGTATAATACGTCACAAAACTCAATGTACCATTGAGTATCATGCAGATTTGCATCGCTGTACAATTTCAAAAACTTATGCTATACTATACACAACGGTACCGGAATTTATATTAAAGGAGAAAAATCATGAGCGAAACAATGGGTAAAATCATCCGCAGACTGCGCAAGGAACGAAATCTTACGCAGGAAGAACTGGCGGAACAGTTGAATATCACCTATCAGGCAGTCAGCCGCTGGGAGAATGGAACCGGTATGCCGGATATCTCGCAGGTTGTGCCGCTGTCGAATGTGTTCGGCGTGACGACGGATGTGCTGTTCGGTAGGGACGGTACGGTTGGGGACGAAGAAGTAACCAAGTTTATCCGTGAAGCAGAACGGAAAATCAGTAATAAGCCCGCTGATGGTATGAGCAGGTTTGCCCATCGTAAGGAATGCTGCGAAGAGGTACAGGCAATGCTTGCAATATATCCGAATAACTTTGCGCTTCTTTGCTGTTCACTAGCTGATATCGTATTTCTTCTCTGGAACTACACGGAAGAACAGTTTGCTGATGAGATCACAGACAAAGAATCCGAAATGAAAGCATGGGAGAACGAAGGGATACGCCAGGCGAATATCGTTCTGAATCACTGCACCGATAGTTATTTACTGAACATAGCCAACCGCTGGCTTGTCAGCATTTACCGTATTATGAAGAATTACGCCAAAGCAGAAGAGCATGCAAGAAAACTTACGGACGACAAGGAAAAATTCCTCGCAATCGTATACGATGATATGGGACGAACCGAAGAGGCGATGAAGCAGTACAGCCTGAGTATCAACGATGCATTGTTCAAACTCTCACAGACACTCCCTCTGCTCGGATATCTTTACAGAAAACAGCAAAAGTTTGATGAAGCGTATGAATGTTACCGACTTTTCCCGGATATTTATGATCTGATGTTCAAAAACAGTGAAGATGAAGTACCGTACTATACTAATCATCCTTGTTATGACTGGTGTGCTGCCACTTGTGTGGATTCCGGACGGTATGATGAAGCGATGGATTGGCTTGAAAAATGGCTGAAACATGAGCAGGTCATTGCAAAGAATTTTAATGTGGTTACTGAAAGTAAACTGCCGTATTTCAGCGGTTTGAATTTTGCTGCTTCCTATCATGAATCGTATCCGCGTGGAAAACGCATCACAAAGAGCCTTGAATGGGATAGCTTCGACCCCATCCGTGAAACCGACCGGTTCAAAGCAATTCTCGCAGATGCGGAAGAGTTTGAAAAATGCGAATAAACACAAAAATCCCCTCGGCGTGAACCGAGGGGATGATTTTGTTTAATCGATTGAGCGATTATTTGGATTTGATAGCTGCCTGAGCTGCTGCGAGGCGTGCGATCGGCACACGGAACGGCGAGCAGGAAACATAGGTGAGGCCAATGTTATGGCAGAATTCAACGGATGACGGGTCGCCACCGTGCTCACCGCAGATACCAAGCTTAATGTCGGGGCGAGTCTTGCGGCCGAGATCAGCTGCGAGAGCTACGAGCTTACCAACACCGTTCTGGTCGAGCTTAGCAAAAGGATCATTTTCGTAAATCTTCTTGTCGTAGTATGCACCAAGGAACTTGCCTGCATCGTCACGAGAGAAGCCGAATGTCATCTGAGTAAGGTCGTTTGTACCGAAGGAGAAGAACTCAGCTTCCTTAGCAACCTCATCAGCTGTGATAGCTGCACGAGGAATCTCGATCATGGTACCAACCTTGTAGTGCATGTCAGAGCCTGCAGCTGCGATTTCAGCATCAGCTGTTGCAACAACAACGTCCTTAACATACTTGAGCTCCTTGATTTCGCCAACGAGCGGAATCATGATTTCGGGAACGATATCCCAATCAGCGTGAGCCTTCTTAACATTGATAGCTGCACGGATAACAGCCTTAGTCTGCATAACAGCGATTTCAGGATATGTTACTGCAAGACGGCATCCACGGTGACCCATCATCGGGTTGAACTCGTGAAGACCTGCGATAATATTCTTAACCTCTGCTACAGTCTTGCCTGTATCAGCTGCGAGCTTAGCAATGTCAGCTTCCTCGGTAGGAACGAACTCATGAAGCGGCGGGTCAAGGAAACGAATGGTTACGGGGCATCCCTCAAGAGCCTCGTAAAGTGCTTCGAAGTCACCCTGCTGCATGGGAAGAATCTTATCAAGAGCCTTCTCGCGGCCTTCAACAGTATCGGAGCAGATCATCTCACGGATAGCAGCGATTCTTGTAGCCTCGAAGAACATGTGCTCTGTACGGCAAAGACCGATACCTTCAGCGCCGAGCTCACGAGCCTTCTTAGCGTCTGTAGGAGTATCAGCGTTTGTGCGAACCTGGAGCTTTCTGAATTCGTCAGCCCAGCCCATGATGATTCCGAAGTTGCCGGAGATCTCAGCGTCAACGGTAGGAATAAGACCGTCGTAGATGTTACCGGTGGAACCGTCGATGGAGATGAAGTCGCCCTCGTGGAAGGTCTTGCCTGCGAGAGTGAACATCTTGTTTTCTTCGTCCATGGAGATTTCGCCGCAGCCGGATACGCAGCACTTACCCATTCCGCGAGCAACAACTGCTGCGTGAGAGGTCATACCGCCGCGAACGGTGAGGATACCCTGAGAAGCCTTCATACCTGTAATATCTTCAGGAGAGGTTTCAAGACGAACGAGAACTACCTTCTTACCGGCATTGTTCCATGCTTCTGCATCTTCAGCAGAGAATACAACCTGTCCGCAAGCTGCACCGGGGGAAGCGCCAAGACCCTTGCCCATAGGAGTAGCAGCCTTGAGAGCCTTTGCATCAAACTGCGGGTGGAGAAGTGTATCGAGGTTTCTGGGGTCGATCATGAGAACAGCCTCTTCCTTGGTCTTGTGACCCTCGTTAACGAGGTCAACAGCGATCTGGAGAGCAGCGGGAGCGGTACGCTTACCGTTTCTTGTCTGAAGCATATAGAGCTTTTCATCTTCGATGGTGAACTCCATATCCTGCATGTCATGATAGTGGTTTTCGAGGATCTCGCAAACCTTTGTGAACTGCTCGAAAGCAGCCGGGAACTTGTCAGCCATCTGAGCGATAGGCATAGGAGTACGAACGCCTGCAACAACGTCCTCACCCTGTGCATTTGTAAGGAATTCGCCCATGAGCTTCTTTTCGCCTGTAGCAGGGTCACGAGTGAACGCAACACCGGTACCGCAGTTTTCGCCCATGTTACCGAATGCCATAGCCTGTACGTTTACAGCGGTACCCCAGCTGTAGGGGATATCGTTGTCGCGGCGGTATACGTTTGCACGTGGGTTGTCCCATGAACGGAATACAGCCTTTACAGCGCCGATGAGCTGTTCCTTAGGATCGGACGGGAAGTCTGTACCGATCTTGGACTTGTACTCAGCCTTGAACTGAGAAGCGAGCTCCTTGAGGTCGTCAGCAGTAAGCTCAACGTCCTGCTTTACGCCCTTTGCTTCCTTCATCTCGTCGATGAGCTGCTCGAAGTACTTTTTACCAACTTCCATAACAACGTCGGAGTACATCTGAATAAATCTTCTGTAGCAGTCCCAACCCCATCTGGGGTTGCCGGACTTAGCAGACATAACCTCAACATCCTCTACGTTAAGAACGAGGTTGAGGATGGTAT
>JAZNMQ010000074.1:0-27445 GCA_045579745.1 Candidatus Flemingiibacterium sp.
GCTTTCAAGGAACAAGCTTATAAAACCCCACCCGCCACAAAAAATTGTGGCGGTTTTCTTCATTATTATAAAAATAGTTTAAAAAGTTTACAATTATTTATAGCTTTTTTTTTGAAAATGTAGTATAATTATAATGAGTAATTATGTTATGCCTTTGCCTAATGACAAAAGCAGATATTATATAGAATCACGGAGTTATAACATATGGGATTAGTTGATAAAATATTCGGAACATACAGCGAGCGTCAGATTAAAAAGCTTATGCCTACGGTAGAGCAAATCGAGGCTCTCGCACCCAAATATAAGGATATGAGCGATGATGAGCTTCGCCTCATGACAGACAAGCTCAAAGAGCGTCTTGCAAACGGCGAAACGCTCGACGATATACTTCCCGACGCATTTGCGACCGTTCGTGAGGCGGCAGACCGCGTTCTTGCGAAGCGTCCGTTCAAGGTTCAGGTGCTCGGCGGTATTATTCTCCATCAAGGCAGAATTGCTGAAATGAAAACAGGTGAAGGTAAAACCCTCGTTGCAACCTTACCTGCATATTTGAATGCTCTTACCGGCAAGGGTGTCCACATCGTTACAGTTAACGAATACCTTGCAAGAACGGGCAGCGAGGAAATGAGCAAAGTCTTCGGCTTCCTCGGACTTACGACCGGACTCGTTATCCACGATCAGTCAAAAGAGGCAAAGCAGAGCGCATATGCTGCAGATATCACATACGGCACGAACAACGAATTCGGCTTCGATTTTCTGCGCGACAATATGACCACCTACAAGGAACAGCTCGTTCAGCGCGGTCATGCGTTTGCAATCGTCGATGAGGTTGACTCAATTCTTATCGATGAGGCGAGAACTCCTCTTATTATTTCGGGAGCAGGACAGAAATCCACCGATTTGTACGATCACGCCGATCGCTTTGTCAAGACGCTTACCAAGCACGTTATCAAGGAGCTCGATGATAAGGATCTCAACGAGGAGATCGAAGCTGACTACATCGTTGACGAAAAGGCTAAGAACGTCACGCTGACAGCTCAGGGTATTATCAAGGCGGAGCAGTATTTCCAGATCGAGAATCTTTCCGACTCTGAAAACTCTACTATCGCACACCATATTAATCAGGCACTAAAGGCGCACGGCTCAATGCAGCGCGATGTTAACTACATCGTAAAGGACGGCGAGGTTCTGATCGTTGATGAGTTCACCGGCCGCGTTATGCCCGGTCGCCGTTATTCTGACGGTCTGCATCAGGCTATCGAAGCCAAGGAACGCGTTAACATTCAAAAGGAATCGAAAACGCTTGCTACGATCACCTTCCAGAACTATTTCCGTCAGTATAAGAAGCTGTCCGGTATGACCGGTACTGCTCTCACAGAGGAAAACGAATTCCGCGATATCTACTCGCTCGACGTAGTGGAGATCCCGACAAATAAGCCGATGATCCGCAAGGACCACAGCGATGTTGTTTATAAGACCGCAGCCGGAAAATACAGAGCTATCGTAAATCAGATCAAGGAATGCCACGATAAAGGTCAGCCTGTTCTCGTGGGTACAGTATCCATCGAAAAGTCGGAAGAGCTTTCGAAAATGCTCAAAAAAGCAAACATTCCTCACACAGTCCTCAACGCGAAATATCACGAAAAAGAGGCTGAGATTGTCGCTCAGGCAGGTAAATACGGTGCCGTTACCATCTCGACTAACATGGCAGGACGCGGTACGGATATTATGCTCGGAGGCAACCCCGAATTTCTCTCTAAGAATGACCTCAGAAAGATGGGCTACGATGAAGCTACAATAATCCTTGCGGCAGGAATGTCGAACAAGGTCAGCGATGAGGTTCTCGAGGCAAGAGAAAAATACCGTGCGGCAATTGTAAAGCATCGCGAGGAAATTGCTCCTGAGGCTGAAAAAGTACGCGAAGCGGGCGGTCTGTTTATAGTTGGTACAGAGCGTCACGAAAGCCGTCGTATCGACAATCAGTTAAGAGGACGTTCCGGACGCCAAGGCGACCCGGGTGAGTCAAGATTCTTCCTGTCGCTTGAGGATGACCTCATGCGTCTGTTCGGCTCGGAGCGCGTAATGGGCGCAGTTGAGCGACTCGGTCTTGCTGAGGATCAGCCGATTGACGCCGCAATTCTCTCGGGTGCAATCGAGGGTGCTCAAAAGCGTCTTGAGGAAGCTAACTTCCAGCGCCGTAAGCATGTCCTCAACTACGACGACGTTATGAATCAGCAAAGACTCGTAATCTACAAGCAAAGATCCGATGTTCTTGATGGAGTTGATTGCCACGACGTTGTTCGCGGAATGATCAATGATACAATCGATTCCACCATCGACCGCTTCACCGTTTCCGAGGTGCCGGATGAATGGAACTTCGACGGTCTGCGCAACTACTTCTTCGGACTTCTCTGCAAGCAGGACGATTTCCGCTACACTACAGAAGACTTTAACCAACTCACTCGCGAGGATATCAAAAAGCTTATCCACGACCGCGCCGACGCACTTTATGCTCAGAAAGAGGAAATGTTCGGCGATAATATGCGTGAGGTTGAGCGCACGATTCTGCTTCGCGCAGTAGATACCAACTGGATGAGTCATATCGACGCCATGGATGAGCTCCGCGGCTCTATCTCGCTTCAGGCTTATGCACAGCGTAACCCGATCAACGAATATCGCCTCACCGGAGCTGATATGTTTGACGACATGATCGCTCAGATTCGCGAAGATACAATGCGAATGATACTGTCAGTCGCTATTCGCCCCAATACCGAAATCAAGCGCGAGGCTGTTGCAAAGCCCACTTCCGAAGGCTTTGCCGGCGCAGAGGGACGCAAGCCGCTACAGCCCGGAACGGTTGCTGGTACCGCGCAATCTGGCAAAAAGGTCGGACGCAACGATCCCTGCCCATGCGGAAGCGGCAAGAAATACAAAAAATGCTGCGGAAGCGCTATGGGCTCCCAAGAGCAATAATGGCTCCACCACAAGCCTTTGATTTGATCAAAGGCTTGTGAAAACTATCAAAGCTCACATAATGATATCAAATTTGCAAAAACGGAGGCATAAATGGGATTCGGACTGCTTTTTATAGGTTATTTCTTTCTGCTCAGCCTACCGTATAACGGCATTGATATTCTTCCTGATATCATAGGCTTTGTACTGATGTATCTCGCTCTTCGAAAGCTCAATTTCTATTGCAGAGATAATCGCCACTTCAAATACGCAAGGATTACCACTATACCTTGTGCTGTACTGTCGCTTGCTCTTTTGGCAGTCGCAATAACCAATTTCTTTGCGGAGCTTCCGTCAGCCTTACATACCATACTTCAAACCGCGTATGCTGTTGCGATAGGAATATATGAGCTGTTTCTGCTCCTCGGAATATTCAGACTCGCAAAGGAGATTGAGCTTCCAAAGCTCGCCGCACGCGCACAGCGCATGCTCACGCTGACTGCTGTATATTATCTTTCTGAGCTGCTCATTATGTCGGGCGTTCTTTCCGATTACTTGACCTCCATTGATCCAACAATTACAAATTATCTGAGCTTTGCACTTTATTTGCTCGGATATATTTGGATGCTATGCACTCTCGCACTGATATTTACCTGCTATATGAGAATCTGTCTGGAAGGCGACGAGGAAATGCCTTATCGCGAGGATTTGTTCGACAAGCTTCTTGCAATGCTCAAGGGCGGTAAATAAAAAACCATATGGAGAAACAATTATGACAACCAAAACAAAAGCAACCGCATCTCGCCAATCATATGCGAAAAATGTCGGTATTGGAAGTTTTATCGCCGCATCGGTATTTCTATTCAACCCCTGCATAAATGTCGTCGATCTTCTTCCCGACTTTTTCGGATATCTTCTGCTTATTAAAGCGCTTACAAAATGGGCTGACCTCTGCCCCAACATTGCAGACGCAATGATAGGCCTCAAAAAGCTGCGTTGGTTTATGCTTATCAAGCTGTTCTCGGTATTGCTTGTACCATTTGTTGACGATTTGCATGTCCTCACGCTCACCTTCGGATTCTTTATTATCGAGTGCATTTTCCTGATTCCCGCGCTTGAGCGTATATTCGACGGCTTCGAATACTTCGGCACAAGATTCAGCGGTCATGCGGTTTTTGTCAATCTCAAAAACATTCGCACTCTGACATACATACTGTTTATCGGCAAGGGCTTGCTCTGCTTAGTGCCTGAGCTTTGCTCGCTTTCCAACTTCGAGCATCTTGGCTATGTTACCGCAAATGCAATAGACTTTGCGAGGTTCAAACCGCTTTTAACCGTCCTTCATTTGGTCCTTTCCCTGCCAATCGGTATACTTTGGCTTGTAAATATCATCCCATATTTCAAGCGGATCGGGCGTGAAACCGATTTTATCGGTCGCGTACTCCATGATTATGACCTTGAAATTACAAACAATTTCGGGCTGAATGTTCGCCGCGCGTTCAGATCGATCTTCTCACTTTGCATAGCAGGCTTTGCGTTTATCCCGAATTTGTGGATAGATGAAATTAATATAATTCCAACCTTTATCGGCGCGTTCATTCTGACTATCGCAATGATAAAGCTTAGAAAATTCTCTCCAAAAGCCTCAAAATTCAGCACGATCGCATCCGCAGTATTCTTTGTTATCTCGTTAGCTTCCTATATAGTTTCATTGATATTTTCCGCAAACTACGGAATAAAAGCGGTCAAGCTCGACTTCGGAGCATATGAGTTCTTCGGCATAACCCGTATCCTTTCGGTTATAGAATATGCGTCGATGGCAGTAGCAATGTTTTTAGTAATACGCGAAATGCGCGCTTTGATACGCGAATATCTCGGTGGTAAAACGGTTGTTACCGACAAACGCCTGATAGAGCTTTACTCAGCAGATCAGCGCAAGGCAGACGACCAAATGTTCATCTGCTTCATCGGTTTTCTTGTTATAGCAGTCCTATCCGTTGTATACATTATACTTCGCGCAGATATCAATATCGCCTTTTGGATCATCCCGTTTTTGGCTGCCCTGTTTTGGACTGTGTATACCGCAAGCACTATCAATAACATCTACGATAGTATCGAATATAAGTATCTATAATATTAGTGGCTGTTGCGTTGCAACAGCCACTAATACTAATATGTAATGCTTCTGTCAAGGCCGTGAATGAAACCGTTTGAATCTGCGGAACAGACATCTCCGCCTATGACCTTACCGCGATAGACGAGAAAATTCACAAGCACCTCTCCGTCATATCCCTCGTAATTTGTCACCTTATAGGTGTAACGCATAACATCCTTTTTGTGGTATTTTTCAAGGTCAAAGCCTTGCTTTTTCTGTAATTCATTGTAGCTCTGAAAAACCTTATCAAATTCAGCAGGTATTGTAACCTCTACCTCCTCAACCGGTGTTCCCTCGACCTCCCATCCGAACTGTCTGAGGAATGCAATCCTGTCGTCGGCAGTCTTAATTTTGTCGAAATTCACCTTTTCGATAGTTTCGAGCACGCCGTTTGAAATTGTAGGCTCGGCAGTTGGAATAAAGACTAGCAAGGTTACTAATGCAATGATAGCAAGTGTTGTCACACCGAAAAATTTTAACGTACTCGCTCTGAGCGAATATATAAACATAACAGCTCCTCCTTATGTATTTGGCTGTTACATTATATTGTTGAATACAAAATATTATTCCAAGGCAAGCAAAATAAATGGCTCTCCGCTAAAAAAGAGCTGTCGCACCGCCCGAAAGCACAGCTGCGACAGCCCAAAGTATTTACTATATTAATTACGGAAGCTGCTTGCCGGAAGCACGGTAGAGTGCATACCAGTCATCATGTGTCAGCTCAACGCTCATAGCCTTTGCGATATCCTTGATACGCTCAGGATTTGTCGAACCAACTATAGGCTGCATGCCTGCGGGATGACGGAGAATCCAAGCAATAGCCATTGCGGAATTGGTGAGTCCGTATTTCGGGCAGAGCTCGTCAATCTTAGCATTGAGTGCTTCAAACTTAGGATTGCCAATAAATGTGCCCGAGAAGAAGCCGTGCTGGAAAGGCGACCAAGGCTGAATTGTGATGTCGTTCAGTCTGCAGTAGTCAAGGATGCTGCCATCGCGCATGATGGACGCGTTATTTTCCATGTTTACATTAAGTCCGCTATCGATCATGGTTGTGTTAGTCATGCTGAACTGAAGCTGGTTTATAACGATCGGCTGTTTCACATACTTGCGAAGAAGCTCTATCTGCATAGAGTTGTGGTTTGAAACTCCGAAATTCAAAACCTTTCCGTCAGAATGAAGCTTGTCGAATACTTCTGCAACCACCTCAGGCTCAACAAGTGTGTCGGGTCTGTGGAGTAGCAAAACATCAAGATGATCTACCTGCAAACGGCTGAGAATACCTTCTACTGCCGCGGTAAGATGCTCCTTTGAAAAGTCATAGCTGCCCGGTTTGATGCCGCATTTCGACTGAATAACGATCTTGTCACGGAGCGAGCTGTTGTTTTTTAAATAGCTTCCGAACAAGCTCTCACACTTTCCGCCGCCGTAAATGTCAGCATGGTCAAAGAAATTGATGCCCGACTCAAGCGCGTTTTTGAACCATGTATCGATTGCAGACTCGGACATTCCTCCGATTCTCATGCAGCCCATGGCGAGCTTTGAAGCATTCAATCCTGTGTTAGCAATTTTGAATTCTTTCATAATATCCCTCCAAAAAGTAATAATATCATTTTGATTATAGCATGTTCACACAGGTATGTCAATCATTTTTCCAAATATAATCATTAGCTTGCTTTTCACCGTAAAATATAGTATAATGAAAATACAATAAACTAATCGGTAGGTTTCAATGAGAAAAATCGTTATCGGAATAATCGCACATGTTGACTCGGGCAAGACTACCCTCTCCGAATCAGTACTACATAAATCAGGCGTAATAAAAAATCCCGGCCGTGTTGACAGCAAAAACTCGTTTCTCGACACTAACAATATCGAGCGCGATCGAGGAATAACCATTTTTTCAAGTCAGGCTGTATTCAGCCGCGGCGATGTTGAGTTCACCCTGCTTGATACTCCCGGACACGTGGACTTTTCGCCCGAAACTGAGCGGACCATGCGTGTTATAGACTGTGCTGTGCTTGTAATCAGTGGAACCGACGGTGTACAAAGCCACACGGAAACGCTTTGGAAATTGCTGTCGCATTACGAAATCCCGACATTTCTTTTTATTAATAAAATGGATATCTCAGTGCAGACAAGCTCCGAGCTCATGGACGAGCTCCGCTATAAGCTTAGCGAAGGTTGTGTGAATTTCAATGCTATTCTGACTCCAAAATTCGCCGAGGAGCTTGCCATGACCGACGAGGTTCTGATGGAAAGCTATGCCTCGGGACAGCCCTTCAGGGATGAAGATATTATGGACGCAGTCGCAGGACGTCGGCTTTTCCCATGCTTTTTCGGCTCGGCTCTAAAGGGCGACGGAGTTAATCTGTTCCTTGACGGGCTTGTAAAGTACATGAAATCGCCCGAATATCCGTCAGAATTCGGCGCTAAGGTCTACAAGATAACGCAGGATAAAAACGACCGCCTCGTACATATCAAGCTGACGGGCGGTACGATAAAGGTTAAAGATGTTCTGAGCGGAGTGCTACCAAACGGCAAGGAATGGTCGGAAAAGATCAATCAGATCCGTGTCTATTCCGGCGAAAAATACCGTCTTTTAAATGAGGCTCTTCCGGGAACTGTCTGTGCCTTGACCGGTATTGAATCCCCCTATCCCGGAGAGGGACTCGGTTTTGAAAAGGATTCCGGCGCGGCGCATCTTGAGCCTGTCTTATCATACCGTGTCGATCTTCCAAATGGAATCGACCCTCATACAGCGCTAACCAAATTCAAGAAGCTCGAGGATGAGGAGCCTCAGCTCCATATCACCTACAATGAACGGCTTGGTGAGATACATTTCGGCATTATGGGCGAGGTACAGCTTGAGGTGCTGAGCCGAATAATCTCCGAACGTTTCGGAATGGATGTTACCTTCAGCGACGGCAGTATTTCCTATAAGGAAACGATCTCGGCTTCGTCAATCGGAATAGGGCATTACGAGCCGCTCAGACACTATGCTGAGGTACAGTTACTCCTCGAGCCCCTGCCAAGGGGAAGCGGACTCAGATTTGCATCCGACTGTACGGAGAATATGCTTGAGAAAAACTGGCAAAGGCTCATTATATCGCACCTTTATGAAAAACAGCATATCGGAGTGCTCACAGGCGCTCCGATAACCGACATGAAGATCACGCTAATCGCCGGCCGAGCACACTTAAAGCATACCGAGGGCGGAGATTTTCGTCAAGCGACATGGCGTGCGGTTCGCCAAGGACTGCGTACAGCCATGCAGAATTCAAAATGCCTGCTGCTTGAACCGTGGTACGACTTCAGCCTCGAGCTGCCGACTGAAAATGTCGGACGTGCTATGACCGATATTACAAAAATGGGAGGCAAATTCGGCGCTCCAGACGGCATTGGTAATATTTCTGTAATTAGCGGAAGTGCTCCCGTTTCATCAATGAGGGGTTATCATCGGGAGCTGATCGGTTACACAAAAGGTAAAGGAAAGCTAAGCTGTACCCTTCGCGGCTACGAGCAGTGCATGAATCCCGAAAGCGTTATCAGCGCAAGCGGCTACAGCGCGGAGCACGATGTTGAAAATACTGCCGATTCTGTGTTCTGTGCGCACGGTGCAGGCTTTGTTGTTAAGTGGGATGAGGTTCCTGCTTATAAGCATATTGACTGCGGAGTGGACATCGAGCCTCAGGCTGAGGACGAGGATGCGCGTTCCAAGCGAATTGAAAAATATATGCGTTCGGTTGAAGATGACAACGAGCTGATGAGGATATTCGAGCGCACATATGGCCCGATAAAGCGTCAGCGCTTCACAGAAAAAGAGCCTCGCGTAAGGCACGCGATTCCGCAAAGGGATCAAGCAACGCATCATTATGTTAAAAGCACACCGACGCCTAAGGGCAAGGATTATCTCCTTGTTGACGGTTACAACATTGTTTTCGCGTGGGACGAGCTTCGTGCGCTATCGGAAAAAAGCCTTGATCTTGCACGCGAAACACTTATCAATCGCTTGTGCAACTATCAAGGCTTTAAGGGATGCGAGATTATTATTGTTTTTGACGCGTACAAGGTCAAGGGTAATACGGGCGAAATCGAGAAGCACGGCAACTTAAGCGTTGTTTACACCAAGGAAGCGGAAACCGCCGATACATACATTGAAAAGACCTCGCGCGAGCTAAGCAAAACGCATCGCGTTCGCGTCGCGACCTCTGATGCCCAAGAACAGCTCATTATTCTCGGAAATGGGGCGATCAGACTTTCTGCAGGAATGCTGAAAGCTGAGGTTGAGGATGTTGAACGGCAAATCCGCGAGCTTATCCTAAACTGATTGTATCAACTGCGAAAGCGTTCGTCTGTCTAATCGCCATATAACGTGCGCGACATTATCTCCTGCTTAACTGTCGGATGAAGGTCAACGAATACCGCGGAATATCCCGCAACTCTGACTATGAGATTCGGATATTTTTCGGGGTGCTTAACCGCATCCTCGAGAGCACCTCTGTCGATTACCGTGACCATGAGATGACATCCGCCGTTTTTAAAATAGGTTTTGAATAGAGTTTTTATCACATCGCGGTTGTTTTTCAGCATCCGCGATGTGAATTTTATATTCTGCACCGAGCCTGCATGGTATTTTGCATCAAATCGGCAGAGGGAATTCAGCATTGCGGTCGGTCCTTTTTTATCCGCACCGCCTTGTGGATTGTTTGCAGGGTTCATGTACATCCCCGAGGTTCTTCCATCGGGCGATGCTCCCGTTTTAATTCCCCACTCGGTGTTTAACGAGTTGTTGCTTATTACGATGAGGAAATACTGCATTTTCTTATCAATTCCGCGACTGCGAATTCCCTTTGCGACATATTCGTACAGATCATTCGCCATACTGTCGGCAGTTTCGAGGTCATTGCCATATTTGTCTGCATCAACACACATTTTTCGCATGTGCTCATAACTGACAAAATTTGCCTTTAAGGCTTTACACAGCTCCGTGAGAGTAAATGCTTTGTCCTCAAACACAAGCTTTTTTATTGCGTACAGCGAATCGGATGTATTAATATTACCGTAGGTTTCGCATGTTCCGCCGAGGTATTTCACTCCGCCGTCAAGAAGCGCACGCCCCCGTTCAATGCAATCGTCCATCAAAATACTCGTGAACAAAAATCCGACCTGCTCATTCATGATTTCATACGAGCTGTACTGGGCATCTGCGCACAAGTCCATATAATAGTCAACCAGCTCCTTATAGCCGTCGTAAAATTCCTCAAAGGAACCGATCTTCCCCATATCGCGAGGCTTGATGATCCCAAGCTTATATTTTCCGTCAATCGGGTCAATTCCGATATTCATATAGACTGTCAGGAGCTTCAGGAGATTTATGCACACATTAGGAGTACCCGTACTCTTTCCCCAAATTACAAATTCCGTGCATCCAAACGGCACATATCGTTCGGCGTCTTTGATATCAACACGCATTCCGTATGAAACAGCGGGGACATTCACCTCATCATTGTAAAGCGTTGGATATGTAGCACCGTCCCCGATAGCATCAAGTGCGGCATCCCAGGTATCCTCGCTTGTGCTCTCATCTATGCGAAGTGTAAACTGCGGCTCTACATATCTGCAGTCACGGCAAACCCTCAGCGCAATGCGCATAAAAATGTCAGCTTCACGCGGATTCTTTCTGCCTTTACCACCGACTATGATTCTTCCGTTAACAGTCGTTCTCCTGTTTTCTATCATGGTCCAAAGCGAGCGGATATACTCGTAAGCCTCGTCCTCGGTTATTTTCCCGTTCTCAAGGTCATTTGAAAGATATACGCCAAGAAAATCATCAAGCCTGCCATAGTTTATTACACCTGCCAATAGCGCGAACAGCCAAACGAGCTGCAGCGCCTCATGGAAGCTTGACGGCTTATCCTCGCGAATATGAAGTAATGCATCCGCCATGCGGCTAAGCTCGGTTTTGCGTTTGCTTTCGCTTTGCGGCAAGGCTTCAAGTTGTTCGAGCGCCATATTTCGCAGATGATCAGCACTCGCAGCGAATATATCGAGGCAGTCGAGAATCGCCCTATAAAACTCATTATCAGGGTCAGTCTTCATTTTATTTAAAATCATATCGCGAATTCCGGAAATGCCATTATCGAGCAGTTTTTCATAATCAAGCATCATTCCCGAGAGCCGCGCCGTCGCTATCATTGGGTAATTCACATCGATAAAACGTCCGATAGTTGTATCGGTCAGCGTTTTTTTGCAATATATGGTTTTAAGGTCATGCTCGAGCCAATAGTTGTATAGCTTTTCTATACGCTCGTGATACGCGTCGCCTATCTCACGCTCAAATTCGCGAAGCTTTGCGAAAACGCAGTAATGCCCCACTCCGCCCACAGATGTGACAGAGCCAAATCCGATTGGCAAAAAGTCAAGTCTTCCGGCAATTAAATCGCTGTTTTCAATCGAGCGAAACATTTTCGGATATATGACCTTCAGGCATTCCACCTCACGACGGTGTTTTGATGCATTTGCAAATTTCTGATGCGTCCTTGTATAGCTCTCCATTATTTCGAGCTGTTCCTCGAGCGGCTTTTCGCATTTGAATTTCTTGCTGACTTCAACATTCTGCGCACCTTCAACATCGAAATTTACCATATATACCACCCGCTCCTTTAAGCTTTCTCTATACTAACAATTATACCTGTTTCAGTCAATTTAGTCAATAATCTTTATCTTAGTTTTATTGACTTTTATCAAAGTCTATGATATAATATTTTCAAATAGTTTTATTACGAAAAACATAATCAATTGAAACAAAGAAGGTGAATAAAAATGGCTTTTTCTCTTAGCGGAATTCATGTGCCGCACAGAAAGCACACCGCCGACTCAAAGTCAATACGAATGAATCCACCGAAATCAGTCACTATCCCGGTTGTTATGCACATCGGTAAACCCGCAGTTCCGGTTGTCAAGGTTGGTGACCTTGTCAAGGTCGGAACTCTTATAGCTGAACAAAGCGGCCCGATTTCATCTCCCGTTCATGCAAGCGTGTCCGGAAAAGTCACAAAGATTTCCGACTTTTTAACAACTGCAGGCTCGACTGTTCCTGCCATCACGATAGAATCAGACGGACTTATGACACCAGATGAATCGGTCGTGCCTAAGGAAATTTCATCAAAGGATGATTTTATCAATGCGATTCGTGATAGCGGCATCGTAGGACTTGGCGGCGCAGGCTTCCCGACATATGTTAAATTCAATGTTGACGCCGAAAAGGTAGATGAGCTTATTATCAACGGAGCTGAATGCGAACCGTATATCACAAGTGATACACGAACAATGCTCGAGCGAGTTGATGATATTGCATTTGCTCTGTCGATGATTGAAAAATTCATCGGCGTCAAGAAAATCATTATCGGAATAGAAGCCAACAAAAAGGCTGCTATTGAATCAATGAAGCAGCTTGCCGAAAAGGATAGCTGTGTAAGCGTAAAGGTTCTTCCCTCAATTTACCCTCAGGGTGGAGAGAAGGTTTTGGTTTACCACACAACAGGCAAGGTCATTCCTCTCGGAAAGCTTCCGCTTGATGTAGGCTGCATTGTTTCAAACATCACGACTATCGCGTCGATTGGAAGCTACATCAAAACAGGCATGCCTCTTGTTGAAAAATGCGTTACCGTTGACGGTGCCGCAGTTAAGAATCCTCAAAACGTTATCGCGCCTATCGGCACAGCACTGTCCGATGTCATAGAGTTTTGCGGCGGACTCACTGAATCGCCTGAAAAGGTGCTCTATGGCGGCCCGATGATGGGCATTACGGTTTTGGATGTTTCCGCACAGATTATCAAGAATACAAATGCGGTGCTTGCACTGTCAAAGAAGGAAGCTAAGCTGCCAAAAACTACCGCGTGCATTCGTTGCGGCTCTTGTACGAACACATGCCCGTTCGGTATCAATCCAGCGAATATCGCCCGTGCATACGCAAAGAAGGATTTCGAGGAGCTCGAGGCACTCGGCATAAACCTTTGCATGGAATGCGGCTGCTGCAGCTTCCTCTGCCCTGCAAACCGTCCGCTTGTTCAAACAAACCGACTCGCAAAATCCGCTCTCAGAGAGTTTAAAGCAAAGGAGGGAGCAAAATAATGACAGCACCGTTACACATTTCCTCTTCTCCTCATATTCACAGCGGAAATTCAACATCAAGAATAATGCTTGACGTTGTTATATCGCTTGCTCCCGCAGCTATTGCCGGTGTAATCATCTTTGGATTGCGCGCACTTCTTGTGATCGCGGCGTGCATTTTAAGTACGGTTTTATCCGAATTTATCTTCAATCGAATTTTGAAGCGCGAACAAACCATCGGCGATTTCAGCGCAGTTGTTACAGGCTTACTTCTCGCCCTCAATTTACCGGCCGGTGTGCCGATATGGCAGGCTGTAGTCGGAAGCGTTTTCGCTATCATTGTTGTTAAGTGCTTGTTTGGCGGAATCGGTCAGAATCTTGTAAACCCTGCTATTACCGCAAGAGTCTTCATGATAGTATCCTTCGGTGCAATGGCAAAGGCGTCCTTCCCGACCATCGTCGATACTGCTTCAAGTGCAACACCTCTTGTTGACATCGCAGAGGGCAATGCGCCCTCGCTGATGACACTCTTCCTTGGCACTCACGGCGGTGCAATTGGTGAAACATGTGCAATTGCACTTCTCGTCGGCGGAATTTATCTGTTGGTTCGCAAGGTAATTACATGGCACCTTCCTGTCGTTTACATCGGCTTTACATTTGTTTTTTCGTTCTTACTTAACGGCTTCGACCTTACAGGTGCCCTTGCGATCATACTCTCGGGAGGCCTTTTCATCGGTGCTATATTCATGGCTACCGACTATGTAACATCTCCGTCCACAGCAGCAGGAAAGGTTATATTCGGAATCGGTGCGGCAGCTATAACCGTACTGATCCGCTTCTTCGGCAACTATCCCGAAGGCGTTTCATTCGCAATTTTGATGATGAATATTCTCACACCATATATTGATAAGTGGACACGCAAAAAACTGTTTGGAGGGAAAATAGCATGAAGGAACAGATAAAAAGCGTTACGGTCCTCGTAGCTATTTGCGCTGTCGTAGCCGTATTGATGGCTATAACAAACAGCATTACCGCTCCGATTATCGCAGAAAATGAAGCTGCAGCCGCAAGCGAAGCGCTTCTTGAGGTGCTTCCCGACGGCAAGAATTTCGTCGAGATTGATCTTAGCGGTTATACTCTGCCTGCAACAGTTAAGGAAGCATTCCGCGAGGATGGCGGCGGAGTAGTAGTCAAGCTCGAAACGGCGGGCTATTCATCGGGAATGATTATTATGTGCGGTGTAAAAGCTGACGGAACGGTCAGCGGCGCACTTTGCCTCTCAAGTACCGAAACACTCGGCTATGAAAAAACCTACGGCGAGAGCCTTATCGGAGCTAATCAGAGCTCAATTGACAGCATCGATACCATCTCAGGCGCAACAAAGACCACAGCCGCATACCGCGCAGCTGTAAAGGATGCTATAAACGCATCTATAATCTTCGGCGGCGGTTCTGTTGATATCAGAACCGAGGAGGAAATACTGTATGACAATCTTGCATTGGTTCTTCTTGCCGGCGACGGAAAATTCACTGAGGAATTTGTAACAGAAGAGCTCGACGGAGTTGATGCCGTTTATTCTGCAGATAACGGACAAGGACTTGTATTTATTTGCGGCGACAGCTTCTACGTAATTGACAAAGACGGCAAAGCGGTTTCTGCTTTGACAGACGGAACCGTATATTCCAATATTCCGGACGACAAAAAGGCATCGCTTGAAGCATCAGCGGCTAAGCTCATGAGCGCGACCGTGACCGAGCTTGACCTTAAAGCATACGAGGGTCTTCCCGAACAGCTTTTAGGGGCATCCGTTACGTCAGGCGGAAACTATGTTGTTGAAATGCGCGGAGCAGGCTTTGGAATCAACGGTGATGAATGGTATAATCCGTCCGGAGAATATATAGTAATTCGCTTAGCCATCACACCCGACGGCAAGATTATCAGCTGTCTTACAGTTTCTCAAAAGGAAACTGACGGAATCGGCTCGGTCTGTGCAGTCCGCAGCTTCTATTCTCAGTTCAACGGCAAGGATGCTTCAACATACAAGAATATCGACGCCATCTCCGGTGCAACCCTCACAACTAACGGCTATACCACAGCAGTCGGCAGAGCCCTTGAAGCTGTAAAAATTCTGAAAGGAGATCAGTAATATGAAAAATAATCAATATCTTTCTACACTGCTCCGAGGAATTTTGGCAGAGAATCCCGTGTTTATTCTCGTACTTGGAACCTGCCCGACTCTTGCAACAACGACGAGCATTATAAGTGCACTCGGCATGGGCCTTTCCGCCGCGGCAGTTCTGATCTGCTCGAATTTCGTTATTTCGCTTCTTCGTAAGGTTATCCCCTCGACTGTCAGAATTCCCTGCTACATTGTTATTATAGCAGGCTTCGTAACAATCGTACAAATGATAATTCATGCGTTTTTACCCGATCTTTACGAAATGCTCGGCGTATATCTCGCGCTGATAACGGTTAACTGCATAATCCTCGGCAGAGCCGAAATGTTCGCAAGCAAAAACGGTCCCGTAAAATCTGCTCTTGACGGTGTAGGCATGGGAATCGGCTTTACAATTGCTCTCTTAGCCATGGCATTTATCAGAGAAGTATTCGGTAACGGCTCATTCGCAGGAATCGCAATCCCGTTCCTTAGCGATCACAAAATCGAGATGCTTATCAAAGCTCCCGGTGGAATGCTTGTTTACGGCATCCTTATCGCTATCGTATATATGCTCACAAACGGTAAGGGACCTAAGAAGAAAAGCTTCTCCTGTGAGGGATGTCCCTCGGCTGCATTCTGTCAGCAGGGTTCAGCTTGCGCAAATGAGATTAAGGAGGCATAAGATTTATGAAAACATTACTTGTAATTTTAATGTCATCCATTCTCATTAACAACTACGTTCTCAGCCGCTTCCTTGGAATCTGCCCTTTCCTCGGCGTTTCAAAAAAGCTCAATCAGGCTGTCGGAATGGGTGTTTCCGTTACGATTGTCATGCTTATCGCAACAGCCGTAACCTGGCCTATTCAAAAGCTTCTTCTCGATACACTCGGCATAGAATACATGCAGACGATTGTGTTCATTCTTGTAATCGCCGCGCTTGTTCAGCTTATCGAGATCGCGCTTAAAAAGCTTCTTCCGTCGCTGCATAAAGGTCTTGGCGTATATCTTCCGCTCATCACTACAAACTGCGCAGTTCTCGGCGTTACCGTCAACAACATTACCGACGGATACAATTTCATCGAGTCTGTTGTCAGCTCACTCGGATGCGGTCTTGGATTCCTTCTCGCGATGGTGCTGTTTTCAGGACTTCGCTCCCGTATTGACGAGAGCAACATTCCCGAAAGCTTTCGCGGGCTTGCTACAACCTTGATTGCGGCTTCGTTTATCTCCCTCGCTTTCTTTGGATTCTCGGGAGTAATCGAAAATTTATTCGCTTAAACGTAATCCAACGAAGAAAAAATGCCGGCGAGGAATCGCCGCATTCAGGTGCCTCATCGAGCGGAGCTTCGCCCGAGGGACGCATTTTAATAATTATTCTGTTTATACTAAGGGGGAAATATATTGGGTACGGAAATTTTAACTGCTCTGGCTGTTGTCGGAGCGATAGGCCTTATCTCCGGAATTCTTCTGGTAGTTGCGTACCGTGTGTTCTATGTCAAGGAAAACGAGCTTGTAAAACGTGTCAGAGAGTGTCTTCCCGGCGTAAACTGCGGTGCATGCGGTTATAAGGGCTGCGACGATTATGCTGCTGCTGTTGCCGACGGCAAAGCCTCTCCCAACCTTTGCGTTCCCGGTGCTGAGCCTACAGCAGCTGAGCTTGCTGAGGTTCTTGGTGTTCCGGTAGCAGAGCCGATTGACCTCGTTGCATTCGTACATTGCAATGGAAACTGTGATGCGACAACGCCTAAGGCAAAATACGACGGCATTTTAAGCTGCAAAGCTGCCTCGACACTTTCTGGCGGTCCTAATTCCTGCCGTTTCGGCTGCTTAGGACTTGGCGACTGCGCAGCAGCTTGTCCTGCGAACGCAATCTGCATCGATAGCGGAATCGCACGAGTTGACACAAGAGCTTGCCTTGGATGCGGTCTGTGCGTCAATGGATGTCCAAAGCATTTGATCAGCCTTGTTCCGCAGGAAACAAGAACCGTCGTCCTTTGTAATAATGAAGACAAGGGCGCTGATGCTCGAAAGGCATGCAAGAATGCTTGCATCGGATGCAAAAAATGCCAGACAAACTGCCCTGTAAACGCTATTGCAGTTACCAACAATCTTGCAAAAATTGATTATTCGCTCTGCACCGGATGCGGTCTTTGCACTAACAATTGCCCGACAGGATGTCTTAAGGAAGTATTCTTCCCTGACCTCTCTGCTGAGAATCTTGGAAAGAAATATTAGAAATGAAATACAGCGAAAAGAGCGTAATGCCTATGAATACCACCGATAAAAAGAAGCGTAACGATTTTCTTCTTATAGCGGTCGTTCTTGGCTTTGCGCTCATTGCTCTTTTTGTCTATTCCACTACACGAACACATGGGGAATCGGTTGTCATTCGTGTTGACGGAATTATTCATTCTACCTACAGTCTGAGCGATGAAACCAGGCTTGAGATTCCATCTGCGACTGTGGTTGATGGAAAAAATGTGCTTATTATCAGTGGCGGCAAGGCGTACATGAGCGAAGCAAGCTGTCCCGACCTCATCTGCGTAGCTCATAATCCGATTTCAATGGTTGGCGAGAGCATAGTATGCTTGCCAAACCGCGTAGTTGTCACTATAGAATAGGTGGTGCGAAAAATCAAAAACGTTAAAAAAATTGCCATTCTTGGGCTATTCTCCTCGTTAGCACTCGTTCTTTCGTATTTGGAAGCAATTTTACCCCCACTGTATGCCGCTGTACCGGGTATTAAAATGGGGCTTCCAAACATACTTATTATAGTTGTACTCTACCGTTTTGGCGTGAAGGATGCGATAGCGGTTTCGGTAATAAGGCTTTTTGCCGTAGCCTTGCTTTTCGGAAATGCTATGACTCTCATGTACAGCGTTGCGGGGGCATTTTTAAGCCTGCTTTTAATGAGTGTATTAAAGCATTTCGACCTGTTTTCAACCATCGGAATAAGCATCATCGGCGGGATCAGCCACAATTTAGGTCAGATCATCGTTGCAATTCTATTGCTCAGAACCCCTCAGATTGGCTACTACATGATAGTTTTGACTATCAGCGGCACGATCGCAGGCATGCTTGTCGGTCTTGCGGCGCATTATTTTATGAACAAATTGCGAAAATTAAATTTTTAACAATTTTTATTTAAAAAGCTCTTGACTAAACAATACAACTATGATAAAATATTAACGTTGTGTTTTTAAATAAAAAATCATTGTTATTTTTGGAGGATTTATGAAAAAGCTTTTGGTTGTTTTTCTTGCGATTACAATCGTTCTTTCAGCACTTACACTCACTTCGTGCGGTGACGAAAAGCTCAAATTCGGAGTTGGCATGGACAACACTGTAGGCACAGTAAAAAATGCTGACGGCGATACCGACGGCAGCGCAGAGGTGATATCAAACATCGCAGCAGTTCTTGTTGATTCAAACGGCAAGATCGTAAAGTGTGTGATTGACACAGCTGACAATACCGTCAATTACACTTCTGACGGCAAGGCAGTTGCAAAATCCGAATTTAAGACAAAGTACGAGCTCGGATTCGATTACAACATGGTTAAATATAGCGAAGCTACAAAGGAATGGTTCGAGCAGGTTGATGCCCTCAACAAGCTAGTTGAAGGCAAGACCATAACCGAAGTCAAGGCTCTCGTTGCTGAGGGTGGCAAGGGCACAGACGAGGTTATTAATGCAGGCTGCACCATCATGATTGACGGCTTTATTAAGGCTATCGAGGCTGCTGTAAACGCGGCTGAGCCTTCCGATGCAACCAAGAATGACACCTTGAAGATCGGTGTTTTCACCACCATGGAAGGAACAGACGCAACTGCTGACAAAGCAGGCGAGTGCGAGGTTGTTTCCACAATCGTAGCTTCTGCTGTTAACGGTGACAAGGTTGTTGCTACCTTCGCTGACGCTTTACAGGTCAAGTTCTCATTCGACACCAATGGTGCTTCCACATTTGATGCAACTAAGGCACTCAAAACCAAGAGAGAGCTCGGCACCGATTACGGCATGTCCACATACGGCGCAAACTCTGACAGAAACGGCGACGGCGTTGTTAAGGAATGGAATGAGCAGGCAGATGCATTTGAAGCAAACTGCATCGGCAAGACTTCAAGCGAGATAGCAGGTCTTGAGGCAGCTGAGGGCTATGGCTCCGATGAGCTTCAGGTTGCAGGTTGCACTATCACCGTAACCGAGCTTGTTAAAGCTGCAGTTAAATCGGCTACAATCGGCTGATAAATAAAGATAATCAAGGCTGTTGCCATTAGCACATATTTTTACGCTAAGGCAACAGCCTGATTTATACAGTATAATTTTGGAGAGGATTATGAAAAAGCTACTGTCGCTTGTACTCGTAATATGCCTGTGTCTGCCGCTTGCCTCATGCTTAGGTGCGAAAAAGAAATTCTCAGCATATTCCTTCGATTACTTCGACACAGTCACATCAATAGTCGGCTATGAGAGCTCAGAAGCAGAGTTTAACCGAGCACGCGATATAGCCATGGAGATGTTCAGCGAATATCACAAGCTTTATGATATTTATCACGTATATGACAGTGTAACGAATATTTGCTCACTTAATCGTCTGACGGACGGTCAGCATGAGGCATTAAATGTCGACAGCCGTATCGTCGAGCTTTTGCTGTATGCGAAGGAAATGTACAGCCTGACAAACGGAAAAATGAATGTTTGCATGGGCAGTGTGCTGTCTATTTGGCATGACTATCGCACAGAGGGAATAAACTCTCCGTCGGACGCAAGGCTTCCGACTATGGAGGAGCTTGAAGCTGCCGCTGAGCATACTGATATTGAAAAACTGATAATCGACCAAGAAAACGGCACAGTTTTCATAAGCGACCCTCAGATGAAGCTCGATGTAGGAGCCGTTGCCAAAGGCTATGCAGTTGAAATGGTCGCAAAGGAGCTTGAATCGCAGGGTTTCGACGGGTATGTGCTGAATGTAGGAGGCAATGTCAGAACGATCGGCGTTAAGGGCGATGGAGAGAAATGGTCTGTCGGAATCGATAATCCCGATTCAGAGGATGAGCCATATTATGCAATATTGTCGCTGTCCGGCGAATCGCTCGTAACAAGCGGTTCTTATCAAAGGTTTTACAATGTTGACGGGAAGAATTACCATCATATTATAAATCCCACGACGCTTATGCCCTCTGAATACTACCGCTCGGTTTCAGTCATCACCACAAGCTCGGCACTCGCCGATGTGCTTTCAACCGCACTTTTTTCCATGACGGTAACGGAAGGCAGTGAGTTGATTGAGAGCCTTGACGGAGTTGAGGCAATGTGGGTCGAAAATGATGGAGATATTGTTTATTCGTCAGGATTTGACCGGTATATAGAAGCTGAAAAGAGCACGAAAAATTAGTTTTGGTAAACAAAAATTTGGATGAAATAAGTGAGATTTAGCCTTTAGCAGATTCATATACTAGCGGATCTCATACATCTACCGCGTATTGCTCCAGCGTTTTAACAAATTCTATGAATTTCGGATGTTCTCGGATAAAATTGAAGTTTATCCACGAAGCAAGCTCACATAATCGCGCATTGCATGCATTCCCCTTAAAATTTTTACTGAAATGTTTACCGTAATCTAAACGGTCGATCAATGGGGCGGTATAAACGCCTTCCGCTTTTTGCGCATCCATAATACAGTATTGAACACATTCTTCAAGTGCTTCAAAAGTTTTTTCTATATCCTTCCTTTGTGCATACGCGCTTGCAAGCAAAAGATATCTCCATGACATATCAAACGTATATCCGCCACAATTACCGTCAGAAAACAATAACTTCATTACATCAATGCTGAATTGTATTGCATTGATCTCCTCCGAGGGATTTTTGCTGGATAGGGTTATTGCTTCCTGTGATGCACAGAAAATGTATTGCAAAAGACAACTCTGTGTTTCTTTGATTCCTTCTTCGCCTTTTAAGGCACTTGCTCTCATCCTTTCTCTGCAATAGTGCATACTACCACACATATCTGCATAGTTTAAAGCCTTTTCTGTATCTCCTGTAATTTCATAAATCGAGCATAAACTGAAAATAGCAGATTCACGTAATTTTGTATCCGTGGACTCATCTAAAATACGAGTAGAAAGTGTTATAATGCGCTCCGCCTTATCCTGAGGAATCGGCCATGGACAATTAAGTTCGATAGCGGTTTTCAATTTCTCCATAACAAAATGGCTATTGGGAAATTCAGCATATGCCTTTTCCCACAATGAAATCCGAGCATCAATATCTCCGCTTTTTTCAAAGACTTTCGATTGCTCAGTATATTCTTTGATTTTTTCATCTATTCGTGCCTGACCGACGTTAAGCAGATCGTCAATGCTTACATTAAAATACAGAGCGATTTTCGGGAGGAGCGAAATATCGGGAAAGCCCTCACCTCGTTCCCATTTTCCGACAGACTGTTGGGTGATGCCGAGATACTCAGCCAATGTTTCCTGCGTGACATTTTTCTGTTGACGCAGGGATTTTAATGTATCTTTTAAGTTGATATCCATAATGAACCTCTCACAGTAAAAGTGATAAGCGCTTATCTCGATTCTATTATATCATTGAATCGCGCAATTGACAAGAACCGCTCAGTTTTATTTCGGGCGTAAAATACAACCAATAATATACAATTATCACAAAAAAAGACCTCGATTGCTTTTGACAACCGAGGAATCTTTTGTGTTGGGTTCATCTAAACCAATTCCGCCTTATCCAAATGACATTGGTCAAAACCTTGGACTTTTTCTTGGTGGAAGCGAGCAGCTTCATGACCACACGCGTCTTGCAAACCGCATACGAGATTCTTCGCGGTGTGATTTTGCTTGTAAAATTAAGTGCAGCTTCGCGAAATTCTCACATGGTGATTCTCAATCACCGTCCGACATAAACAAAAAACCGTCCACTGGACGGTTTTGTAGCCTTAAACGCATAAAAAGATCAAAAATCGAGGTAAAACCGAAGAAAAGGTCAACTTTTTACTGTTTATAATTTTCCCTTTTCAAGAATCATTTGTTTGCACTCATCCCAAGAGCCTTCGACAAAAGAGTCCTTATACAATCTCAAAGCCATATTGTTATTCATAAATATCATAACAACATTGTTTTTTTCTTTTATTTTCTGAATATTACTGTATTTGAATTTGCTGATAGATGTATGATCCGTTAGAACAATTTCGTCATCCAAGAATTCGGTGGTGCGTATCCATTCTGTAACACCATAGGTGGTTGAATATAATTTGTATCTTTTTGACCAAATAATAAAACGTTGAACAAAAAGCTTAAATACAGCGATTACGAACATCAAAGCATAGAGATAAACGACTATCCAATCAGTATGCAGTAGAATAGAAAAAATCAATCCGGATATTCCGATAATACCTACAATGCACCAAAGAATAAATAAAAAGATATTCGCGGCTCCATGTAGGTGGTATTCTTTAGCCCAAGATTTTATTAAATCTTTTGTGATTTTATACTCATTTTTCATTTTATGTTCTCCTTTGCTGTGTTGATGGATGCAATCAACATTCTGCGAATAGAACCGCAATCATGCAATACACTTTTGGCGATTTCTTCCGAAATAATATTTGCTTTTTGCGCTATCTCAAGCCAATATTCTGTTTCATAGCATTCTTTGAGGGAAATCTGTAACTTGGCAACAAAATCCGCTTTGCTGTGAGCATACTTTGCCTCTCTTATATTTGCACCTATACTTGTGCCACTTCGTTCAAGTTGGTTGGATAAAGAATAATGTCCTTTGATATTATCCGTCAAATTCAAAATTTTCACCGAAAATTCGGTTGACATATCTGCGAGTTTGTTTTCAGCTATTGTTATCACCTCTTTCGCTCATTATATCACAAAATCTAAAAATAGTCAATGAAATCGTGCTTCGCACGATGAAATCCTCACTACGTTCGGATGTAATCTTCGGCGTGCCGCCTCAGATGAAATTAAATCCGTCCTTCTTATCCCGACGAAGTCGGATTTCATCACGAAGTGATTTCATCCCACGTAAGTTGGATTTATCCCGTCCGCAAGGACGGATTTAGTTGAAAAAAGCACACATTGTCTTAGTAGACAAATGTGTGCTTTTTTCTGGTGGGAGCGGGTGGATTCGGACCACCGAAGCTAAATAGCAGCAGATTTACAGTCTGTCCCCTTTGGCCACTCGGGAACGCTCCCATATGGAGCTGGTGAACGGAGTCGAACCATCAACCTGCTGATTACAAATCAGCTGCTCTGCCATTGAGCCACACCAGCATTTTTCGAACAGTAATATTATATCATCTTAGCACCGTTTTGTCAATACCTTTTTATAAATTTCTTTGAAATATTTCGATTATTTTTTATTGACAATCAATACCATGTGTGGTATAATAATCAAGACAAGAAGTCACACCGATGTTCGGTTTATAAAAACCGCATCGAAACCGCTGTAGCGGTAAACTTATATTTCTGATTATACCATGAAGGTATCGGCGGCGAATAATCACCGCCCGATGCCTTATTTTTATGGAGGCTTAAAATGAACAAACAAATACGGAAGCTCGTACTTGCTGCTATGTGCTTGGCACTCGCGCTCTTACTTCCCTTCCTCACCGGACAAATTCCCGAAATCGGTCAGGCACTCTCACCAATGCACATTCCCGCACTTCTTTGCGGCTTCATATGCGGACCGTTTTGGGGAGCTGTTGTCGGAGCTGTTGCACCACTGTTAAGGCATCTGCTGACAGGTGGAATGCCGCCGCTTTTGACTGCGATTGCAATGACCTTTGAGCTGGCTGCATATGGCTTCACCTCAGGAATTCTTTACCGTTTTCTTCCCAAGAAGATTCCATACATATACATTTCTCTTATCTGCGCGATGATTGCAGGCAGGATCATTTGGGGCATTGTACAATTTATTATCTCAATCGCGCAAGCAAGCAGCTTCACTTTCTCAGCATTTATCGCCGGTGCAATTACCGGCGCAATTCCGGGAATAATCTGCCATATAATCATTGTTCCGCTTATCTTTATTGCACTCAAGCGTGCGAAATTTTTGCCTGAGGGCAACTAATTATTTACCACGAAGGTAGTTATGAAAAACATATTAAAAGCCCACGCATCAGCCTACCCCAAGCTTCAGCCGTGTGACGCAGTCAAGCTCATTTATCAAAGCGTATTCGGTGGGGGACATATGATCACCTCAGAAGCCGAGTGCGAAAACCGTTTAATACGCGAATATTCCGAAACGAAAAAAAAGCGCCCAGAACTATTCACAGAGAATATCGGTGAGCTGACCCGTATTTACATTGATACAGAGCTTAGCGTTAATCAGCTAAAGCTCATATCAAAAATGTTCGCTCTATCCGCGATGCGATACCCTGTCGGCTTTGAAAAATCTGATCAGGCAACGCGCAATAAGTTTGAACAGCGCATCGAACAGCTTCGTGAGCTCTGCCTTGAGAATGTTTTTTCATTCGGCATTGCAGAGCTTGACAATTACCTTGATAAATACCGTGCGCAGGGCTGCCCTGCTGTCAGCCACAGCCAAATTTATCGAGAGGCATACGCGCCTTCATATCGCGTCGTCGACAGCCGATTTGCACGCATACTAAAAGCTTCATTCGCTATTGAAAAGCTGTTAAGCGAATCCACAGCGCCGATAGTTGTAGCTATCGACGGGCGCTGTGCTTCCGGCAAGACCACCTCCGCTATGCTTCTTGCTGAGCTCTTCCCTGCAGAAATTGTTCATGTCGATGACTTTTTTCTGCCTCCGGAGCTTCGCACACCCGAGCGTCTTTCCGAGGTAGGCGGTAATCTTCACCGAGAGCGTTTTATCTGCGAGGTAATCTCTCACATACGCTCTCCCAAGGGATTCGAATACCGTGTATTCGAATGCTCAAGCTTCAAATACGCTAATGAGCCGCGAATAATCAAGCCATCACCGCTTATCATTTGCGAGGGCTCATATTCGCTTCATCCAGACTTTGGGCAGTACTATGACCTCGCGCTATTCTCCGATATAAGCGAAGACGAGCAGCTAAAACGCATAAGAGCGCGAAATGGCGAGTTCATGCTTGAGCGTTTTAAGAACGAATGGATTCCTATGGAGGAGCGTTATTTTAACTTTTTCAACATTCGAAACAGATGTATGCTGATATAACAGGGACGGCACGCGAAGCTATTTTGCGTGCTTTTTCTGTATGTTAATGCTATAGTGATATCACTATTGACAAAGCATAATGTATGTGCTATAATGAAAGCGCTATTTCACGGAAACAGGTGAGAATCCTGTACGAGCACGTCGCCGTGAGGTATTTCATGTATCATCTAACCGTTGCTGCAAAACGGTGAACAGCCATTGGACGACCGTCTGAGAAGGCGATGATATTGTACCGAGTCGAAATACGTGGTAGCGAACAAATCTCATATACGTCCGCGAGTTCCGGATTTGGAGATTAATTTAATATATTATAAGGAGAAAAATGATGAAAATGACAAAATTCAAAAGATGCTTGTCGCTCATCCTTTTCACTGTGTTACTTGCAGCTATGGCACAGTTTGCAATCGGTTGCGGCGAAAAAGAAATCCTTGGTGAGGGTATTATCATCGAGGACGGTAAGACCTATGGTGAGGGTGCAAAATCCTTCATTTTCGAGGTCGTAGACAAGGACGGGAACTCCGTTTCCTGCACAGTAAAGACCGACAAAACCAAAGTCGGTGAAGCGCTCATGGATAACAAGCTTATCAAAGGCGAGGTCGGTGATTACGGACTTTACATCAAGACTATCAACGGCATCACCGCTGACTATGATGTTAACCAGACATATTGGGCATTCTACATAGGCGGTGAATACGCTACTGCTTCAGCTGATATGACCGACATCGTGGAAGGCACTACATATACCTTCAAGGTTGAAGGATAAGGCATTGAAGCCCAACGCGCGTGAGATTGCAATTTTCGGTATGCTCGGGTCGCTGATGTATGTATCCAAGTTAGTAATGGAGTTTCTTCCGAATATACATCTGCTCGGAACACTCACTATTGCTTTTACAATAGTATACCGAAGAAAAGCACTCTATCCGATTTTTATATTTATTATGATTATGGGGCTTTTCGCCGGCTTCTCATTTTGGTGGGTTCCGCATATTTATCTATGGCCGATATTATGGGGCATCACGATGCTGATTCCGCAAAAGCTCCCAACAAAGCTTCAGCCAATCATCTACATGACTGTATGCGCTCTTCACGGTTTTCTGTATGGAACGATGTACGCACCAATGCAAGCATTAATGTTCGGGCTTGATTTCGAAGGCATGATTGCGTGGATTGTAGCAGGCTTGCCATGGGATTTTACGCATGGCGTAAGCAACTTTGTTTGTGGCATGCTCATTATTCCTATCGCTATGCTACTTCGCCGTGTAGACCGTTACAGAGGCGTTAAAAAGCAATAAACAAAAAGGGACTGCACTTATCTCTGCATTCTTAGCGGAGGGTATAGGAACACCACCAAGGATTTTCTTTGGTGGTGTTTTTATGTTCGCGAGGACTCACGAAAGTCTGACAGTATAAAGAAAGGAATCGCCGCAATCCAAGGATTGCTTGGATTTGAAACAACGAATTGATAATTGTTTTTTCACAAATATGTGCTATAATATAATCACACCGGTGATAAAACTTTTGGAGGTGCTTTTATGCAACTTGATTTAGGACAAAAAATACGTGAGCTGCGTCGCCGTGACGGACGCACCCAAGAAGCACTTGCTGAGGCTATCGGAGTGACATCGCAGGCGGTTTCTCGGTGGGAGGCAAATGGCGGTTATCCTGATATGGAGATGATTCCGTCTATTGCTAATTATTTTGGCATTTCAATTGACGAACTCTTTGGCTACAACAATGAGCGTTCAAAGAAGATTGACGAGTTAGCTGCAAAGATCGATCAAATGAATTTTCAAAACAACGGAGTAGATATTAACATCGATGAATGTATTTCTCTTGCAAGGAATGCGTTGATCGAATTTCCAGGCAATGAAAAAATCATGCTGTGCCTT
>JAZNMQ010000075.1:0-7205 GCA_045579745.1 Candidatus Flemingiibacterium sp.
ATCTTCATAATTGACCTCCTTCTATGTTTTTTTACTTGCGGTTGGCTAGACCTGCTTGTATTATACCATAGAAGGTGTTTTTGCTCAACGGCAAAAGCCTCTTTTGAACCACCAGCTTAGCTGGTGGTTTTCGTTAAACAACAAAGGCACAGGTGCACTTAGGTGCAACAGCTCCCATAAAATACACCTTGTCACCCATTCAGGGTTCCATTTTTGTGTGCAATGCACACAAAAAACGTTGTATTTGGGCGCATTCGCGCCCGGGGCTGCCGCAAGTTTTCAACTTGCAACAGCCCCTTTCCTTTATTCTGCGCTGATCTTATTAATTTTGGCGGAGATTGATTGTCCGTTTATATAGGCTTCGATCTCAAGCGGCAGTCCCGTTTTTGTATCAAGCAAAACATTGACGTAATTATCCCCCGAAACGTATTTTGCAAGCTCAAGCGAAGCTCCCTCACGCGTTTGCTTTTGAGAGGAATGATACTTGTCATCCGATATGCAAAAGAGCGATACTAACCTGTATATACCCGAGATAACAGAATCGTCAGAAAGCGGAATTTTAAGCGCGCCCGAGGAAACATACGCATTCCCGTCCGTCAGCTCAAAGCTAACGCCCGAAATCAGGCTGTTGTCATTTATCGTCAGCACAGCGTTTCTCATGAGCATTTTGCCGTTTTCTGATGGGTCCGTTTCGTCAAACCGTGCCGCTTCAAGCTCGAGCGTCGCGTCGAACTCGTCGCCGTCCAGTATAAAGCTCGCGTCAATAACAAGATGCTTATTCTGATAATCAAGCCTGCTATCGGTATTCGTACTGCCGCATCCGACAAGCATAATGAGCGGCAAAACAAGTAAAATCAATCTACGCATAACCGCCTCCGAGGAAATGTTTGAAACATTATATGCTCGGAGGCGGCAAGTTATGTTATTTTTTAAATGCGCTCGGATTTCCAAGGCGAAGAATACGGCACATTTCGTCGTTTGTTTCGATTACTGCGGCTCGTTTCTTTCCGCTTGCTTTATCGGGGCAGACGCAAATATAAGCAGTTTCGCTGTCGCGATCGGCAAATATTTTCGCGCTTGTAATGTCATGCGCCCTCAAAACTGCCGCATTTTGCTCATTATATGGTGCAATCAGCGTCATGTCGGATATCTGAGCGCGAAATTTTGTGCGGCGTGAGGCTCCGCTGTAGATCGCGGCAACAGAAAGCTCTCCTGCTTCTATGGCATATTCGTATTCAAGCTGTACAAATCTCCAGCTCATACGGATTATCGCATACATTAAAAACGGAAGCAGCAAAATCATTGTCCACAGCTTCAGATTAAGCCAGAATACATAGATATAAAATGCGGAGAAAATTGTGTAAAAGATGATGAGAGCTGCGCGAATAGCCCTGTTTTTCGCAGTCGGCTTGGGCTTGCTCACAAATTCGCAAAAATTTTTATAATCGTTCATCAGATACTCCATATCGCTTTTTTTCACTACAATTATACCACACATAACGAACTAAATCAATAATTATTGAGAAAACTATCAAAATTTATCTATTTAACATATTGAAAAAAACATCGTTTTGGTGTATCATATAATATAGTAGAACAATAAAGGACAGGAATACTCTTTTGCTGACGCAAACCGCGCCCCATGAAGGGCAGAAAGGAAGCTTCCGCTGCGGCGAAAGCTATGGTCATAAAATGAAAGCTGTTATCACCGTTACAGGAAAAGACGCGATGGGCATTATCGCAAAGGTTTCAAACTGCTGTGCAGAATATAAGGCAAACATCATTGATATTTCTCAGAGCGTGCTTAAGGATTATTTCGCAATGATCATGCTCGTTGATATTGATGAGCTGAAGATCCACTTCACCGATTTCGTTGATATAATGTCAAACATCGGCAAGGAATCGGGTCTTGTTATCCAAACCATGCACGAGGATATTTTCTCTGCAATGCACACGATATAACTTCCCGTTATATCCTCTTTCGCGTTTTAAATATAAACCACTTTGAAAGCGCAAATCAAACTGTAGAAAGGTATTGCAATGTTAAATACTGCTGATATTCTTGAAACGATATCCATGATTCGCGAAGAAAATCTTGATATCCGTACGATCACGATGGGCATTTCCCTGCTTGACTGTGCTTCGGATGACGAGAACAGATTCGCAGAAAAGATATACGATAAAATTACCAAAACTGCCGAAAAGCTCGTCGTAACCGGCGAAAATATTGAAAAGGAATACGGAATCCCGATTATCAATAAGCGCGTTTCCGTAACGCCGATCTCGCTTTGCGGAGGTAATTTCTCACCTGAGGGTTATCTCAAAGCGGCAAAGGCTCTCGACCGTGCCGCACAGGCTCTCGGCATCAACTTTATCGGAGGCTTCGGCGCGCTCGTTCACAAGGGAATGACACGCAAGGATGAAGCACTTTTATCAATAATTCCCGAGGCACTCGCCGAAACGAACCTTGTTTGCTCATCGGTAAATGTTGCCACGACCAAAGCAGGCATAAATATGGATGCCGTTGCAAAAATGGGTGAGATCATCAAGCGCGCGGCTTATCTAACGCGCGACAATCAATCGATCGGCTGCGCAAAATTCGTCGTTTTCGCAAATGTGCCCGAGGATAACCCATTTATGGCAGGCGCATTCCACGGCGTAGGCGAGGGCGAGGCAGTTGTCAGCGTCGGCGTATCCGGTCCCGGTGTTGTTGCAAGCGCAATCAAGCGCCAAGGAAACTGTGACTTCTCAATGCTTGCCGACACTATAAAGAAAACTGCATTTAAGATAACACGCGTAGGTCAGCTCGTTGCTTATGAGGCATCTCGCAGACTCGGCGTTCCGTTTGGAATCGTTGACCTCTCGCTCGCTCCGACTCCCGCTATCGGCGACTCGGTTGCACACATTCTCGAGAACATGGGACTTGAAAAATGCGGTGCGCATGGCACTACAGCCGCTCTCGCGCTCCTTAACGACGCTGTTAAGAAGGGCGGAGTTATGGCGTCCTCGCATGTCGGAGGCCTCTCAGGCGCGTTTATCCCCGTTTCAGAGGATGCTGGCATGATCGATGCGGTTACATGCGGCGCGCTCTCCATAGAAAAGCTTGAAGCCATGACAGCCGTTTGCTCGGTTGGTCTTGATATGATAGTAATTCCCGGCGATACTCCCGCCGAGGTCATTTGCGGAATAATCGCCGACGAAATTTCAATAGGCGTTGCAAACACAAAGACAACCGCAGTCCGAGTTATCCCTGCATACGGCAAAAAAGAGGGCGAAATCGTCAACTTCGGCGGTCTGCTCGGATATGCTCCCGTTATCAAGCTCAACAGCAACTCCCCTGCGGCGTTTATCGCTCGCGGAGGTCGCATCCCCGCTCCTATCCACAGTCTGAAGAACTGATTCTCGCTTTTATTCAAAGAATTACAACCCCCTCAGAGCATCAAAAAGCTCTGAGGGGTAAATTTGTTATGGAAATATTAGCTCAGCGCGTAGTGGATTACAAATTCCGCGAAGATTGAATTTGCCCAAGCGAACCAGCTTCTTGTATACTTTTCGGGGTTATCCGCATTAAAGCCCTCGTGCATGAGTCCCGTGCCTGCGGTCGTTGTTTCGAACAGATCGAGAAGATAGTTGATCTCGTCCTCATCGATCGAGGTCAGACCCTGCATCGCGAGCGAAACATGCCATATAAAATTCTTCGGTGTGTGAGGACTTCCGATTCCCTTAGCGACAGTTCCCTCAAAATAGAAGGGATTCTCAAAAGAAAGTATGAACTTGCGGGTATTCTTGTAAAGCTCATCGTTTGCATCGCAGTATTCGAGATACGGGATTGACAGAAGGCTCGGCACATTTGCGTCGTCCATGAATGTGTAATTTCCAAGTCCGTCGGTTTCGTAGGCATACATTTTACCAAAGCCTTCTTTTTCAACAACGCCGTATTTCTTTATTCCCTCGTCGATTTCGCCTCTCAGCTTTAATGCACGCGCTGAAAGCTCGGAATCCTTGTATATTTTCTCGGCGATCTCAGACATGTATCCGAGAATAACGACCGCGAACATTTCCGATGGAATAAGATACTGATAATTGCAGGAGTCATCGCTCGGTCTGAAGCCCGACCAAGTCATACCCGTATATGCAACGGGCGTGCCATAAGGCTGATTTTTAAGCGTATCGTTTACATGTGAATTTCTTTCAAATCTGTATTTTGATTTTTCGGCGTGATACTGCTCAGTTTCAAAGGTGTCGAGGATAGCTTCGCATGCCTTCTTGAAGATTTCGTCAAAATGCAGGGTTGTATCCGAAGCTTTCCAAAAATGATACGCTAAATTAATGGGATAGCAAAGCGAATCGACCTCGTATTTTCTCTCCCAAGCCATCGGATTATCAAATTCCGTTTTGTCCTTTGCCCATTTGTTCATCTGCTCATTCGTTCTGTTGAAAGCGTTCGCATACGGGTCGTTAATGATGCAGAGCGCCTGTCTTTTTACGAGCGATGCTACAAGCTCTCGAATTACCTCGTCGTCCTTGGTAAGCGGAAGATAATGACGCACCTGAGCGGATGAATCGCGAAGCCACATTGCGGGGATATCTCCCGTAATAACGAATGCGCCGTTTTCGTCAAGCTGAACGGTTGATTCAATGGTGTTAAGATATGTACGCTCAAACATTTCGGCAATTTTCGGTCTGCCCTTTTCGATGAGCTTGTTCTGTATTGTTTCGATATACTCGCGCATTTTAGATGTTATCAGTTCCATTTTCCTTCTCCTTTAATTATATTTTTTCAGCCGATCAGCTCGGCAAGCTTTTCTACTCCGCTCGGGGAATCAATGTTTACAATTTTTACGCTTCTTGAAATTCTGCGTATCAAGCCTGAAAGAACCCGTCCGGGACCAAGCTCGACAAACAGCTCAACGCCCCCGTCAAGCATTGACTCAATAATCGAATTCCAACGCACGGGAGATGTCATCTGTGCTCCGAGATATTCGGGCGTTACTTCATCCATCGGCTCGCCCGTTACATCGCTCCAAAGCTTGATCTCGGGCTTGCGAAATTCGAATTTTGACAGCTTAGGAACAAATATATCTCTGCCGTAATTCATAAGCGGTGTGTGGAACGCGCCCTGAGTTGACAGCTTTACAGCCTTCATCGCACCAAGCTCCTTTAGCTTCTCAGCCGCTTTCTCCGCAAGCTCAGCATCACCTGCAATAACCGTCTGTCCCGGGCAGTTGTAGTTTACAGCCATAAGCGTACCGTCGCCTTTAAGCTCCGCACAAACCGACTCACATACATCCGCATTCACCCCTACAATTGCGTACATTGCACCGCAGGTCTGCTCGCAAGCCTTTGACATCGCCTCGCCTCTCATGAGAATAAGCTCCATCGCGCTGTCAAAATCGAGTACGCCCGATCCGCAAAGCGCCGAGCATTCGCCAAGAGAAAAGCCTGCCGCGGCGGAGATCTCAAGCTTTGGGATTTCTGAGCGAATTACAGCAAGCCCCGCCATTGAGAGTGTAAAAATTGCAGGCTGACTGTTCATTGTCAGATCAAGCTCCTCTGAGGGAAGCTCAAAGCTGATTTTCTCAAGCGTGTTGTCCGAGCCCGTTACGCGCGAATAAACCTCGCTCGCCTTTGCATAGACCTCACGAGCCACAGGGTAGCGATCGTAAAGCTCCTTTCCCATGCCCGGTGACTGTGCGCCTTGACCTGCAAATACTATTGCTGTTTTCATTAATTGTTCTCCTTGAATTATGTTCGGATTTAATTTGCTGATATGATTATAGCATATATATATGAATATCGCAAGGTTTTTCGAAAAATATCCGATAAATATTGACTTTCAGGTGTTATTGTACTATAATTAAAAAAGTGTTTTACATGGAAAGGTGAGATAAATTGAGCAAAAACGCCACGCTTAAAATGGATATGTGCACGGGCCCTATCCTTTTAAAAATGCTTAGATTTTCACTTCCGCTTATGCTTTCAGGCATTCTTCAGCTTCTTTTCAATGCGGCTGATATTGTGGTTGTCGGAAAATTCTGCGGAGATGCTTCGCTTGCTGCAGTCAGCTCCAACGGCGCTGTAGTTAACCTGCTTGTAAACGTCTTTATGGGAGTTGCAACCGGCTCAAATGTAATTGCCGCGCGTTATTTCAGTACTAAGGATGACAAGGAGCTTTCGCAGACAGTTCATACCTCAATGGTAATTGCCTTAGCGACCGGACTTTTCGCAACGATCCTAGGACTTGTTTTGGCACCTCGTATGCTTATTTGGATGAAAACTCCCGAAAATGTTGTGCCGCTCGCCTCAATTTATCTGCGAATATATTTTCTCGGCATGATTCCGACACTGATTTATAACTTCGGAAGCGCCCTGCTCCGCGCTATCGGTGATACAAAGCGACCTCTTTATTATCTTCTCATCTCAGGCGTGATAAACGTAATTCTCAATCTCCTGTTTGTAATCGTATGTCAAATGAATGTAGCCGGCGTTGCGCTTGCGACCATAATTTCTCAAGCTCTTTCGGCATTTCTCGTTATCCGTTGCCTTATGCTTGAGGAGGGCGGTATTCGCTTTTATTGGAGCAAGCTTGCCTGCAACAAGGATAAGCTTGTAAAGATCATAAAGATCGGACTTCCTGCCGGAGTTCAGGGCACGCTCTTTTCTCTGTCAAACATCGTAATTCAGTCCTCAATCAACCTTTTTGGCGATGTTACTATGTCGGGAAACGGCGCTGCGGCGAATATCGAGGGCTTCGCTTATGTCGGAATGAACGCGTTCTATCAAGCGATGATCTCATTCACCGGTCAAAACTACGGTCAGAATAAATACAAACGCATTCTCAAGGTTGAATTAATTGGGCTTGCATGTGTTGCCTTAACGGGAATTTTGTTCAGCGTGATAATGCTGTTATTCGGCAATCAGCTTTTATGGCTGTATACCGACAGCGCTGAGGTAGTCGCGGCAGGTATGATCAGATTTGCCTGCATTGCTCCTCTGTTTTTCCTCGGAGGCATGATGGACGGCTTTACAGGCGGTCTTCGCGGAATGGGATATTCATTTTTGCCGATGATCATATCACTTTTCGGAGTATGCGTTGTTCGCCTCATCTGGATTGCGACAATTTTCCAGATCCCGGCATTTCATACGATTGAAACGGTTTACATTTCATATCCGATCACTTGGTTCCTCACAGCTTTAGTCAACGG
>JAZNMQ010000076.1:0-4161 GCA_045579745.1 Candidatus Flemingiibacterium sp.
TGTATTATGTTAATACGCATATTGGCTGCTGTAAAGGAATATTTCCTTGACAAATCTCTACCCATATGCTATGATATAGCCAAGTAGATATTCGGAGGTGGCAAATGGATAAATCGAATAGATCACGATATGTATTCCGAGTTATACAAAGAACATCGCCGGAAGCGATCCAACGTTCAGGTGCGGCGATCAAGGAGCATTTGATAGCCTATACGGGAAAAACTCCCCTCCGCGGTCAAAACGGAGAGGCAGAAATGAAAAAATCCCTTCGGAAGATTGGCCAGTATAAGGTCAGCCGAGAGTACCGATATCAGAATCAAAAGCAACAAGCGGGCTTTGTTTTTGAAATACTGACCGTTGAGAAGGAAAACACCCAAGGATCTCATCATGGAAAGGCCATTCGTACCGATGATATGCAAAAGCAGGTCGCCGCAGACGGACATGAGTTTGGTAAGGTGAACGACCAGCTCTACGACGTAGCCAGAGTCGATACACACGGAAAATACATTGAGGGATCCGCCGCGCAGCTGAAATTCTATGGGGAGAGTGGCACGGATTGTGCTAAATCTTTACTGGAAACAAAATTTGACAAGTACCGTGCTCATGATGTACGCATTGAGGTTCCCAGTGATCAGTATGATGAAGCGCGCGCCTATCTGAAGTCAGAAATTGATTCGCTTGAAAAGGACGCGCGTGAGCTTGAGCGAAAGGGAAAGACAGAAGCGGCTGCGAAAAAGCGCGCTAGAATGAAAAAGGCTCAGCAAACCAAAAGACTTTTGAAAAAGGGCAAGGTGAGTTCAAAGGAGATCTTGTTCGCTACCAAGCATCCTGGATTGCACACTGCGGTAGAGATTGGAAAAACCGCTCATAAGGCTGGCGTTGAGCAAGCCAAAACAGGGATGATCATAGCGGGAGCATCTTCCATTGTCCGTCACTTGGTTGCCTGTCTGAAGGAAGAGATCACTCCTCAGGATGCCGCGATCGGTGTCCTGAAGGATACGGGAGTAGGTGCTACGGTCAGTTATGCAACTGCGTTTACAAGCGCTATTGCCACAGGGATCATGAAAAAATCGGGTTCGGAGTACGTCCGCGGTTTGTCCGGAACGGGTTTCGTATCGGGAATGGTCTCGTCAACCTTGGATATCAGTAAAGTCATGATCCGTTACATTCGTGGAGACATCACAGGTGCCCAGTGTATTGAGCAATTGGGAGAGAATGGCTTTGGACAGCTTGGCTCTGCTATGTACTCAACACTGGCCGTGGCTGCTGTAAAAGGAACAGGTTCCTTTGCTCTGAAGGCGGTTGCCGGTCTTGTAGGAAGCACGGTTGGTTATGCTGCTGCCGTAGCGGTTTATCAGGAATTGGCTACCTCCCTGAAGGAATACGAATTGGCTGTCGAGAATCGAAAGAGGATCGAAGCCGAATGTGAGGAAGCGGTCAAAATGATCTGTGAGTACAGATTGGAAATGGAGCGGATGGCTGAAACCTATTTGTCGGAGCACTTGCAAACGTTTTCGGAGGGTTTTGACGCCATAGACAAAGCAATTATGGAGAATGATATCCATGGATTCCTGAAAGGTAACGCAATGATCCAGGCCAAGCTTGGACATGTGATTCAATTCACCAATCAAAAAGAGTTTGACGAGCTCATGCTCTCGGACGAGGATTTTATCTTGTAAGGAGGAATACTTGTGAAGCTTTATTCCAGAAAAAGCGCGATGGCTGTATTCTACTACCTGATGGCCATTGATGAAAAGGTTTCGACGGACGAATTGGAAAAATATAACGAAATCGGTGCCGAAATTGACCCCGAATCCTTTTCGGATTACAGGGACGAATTGATTAAAAAGTGTGAAACGTATATTCAGGTTGACGATGATGATGAATACTATGACATCGTGCTGGAAGGCGTAGACAAAGCTCTCCAAGGGAAGGATCAAGAGGATCAGACCATTCCGTCCCGCTTGTTGGTTTGGAATATGCTTGTGATCGCTTTCAGCAATCGTGAGTATGACAACGCCGAGAGACGTTTGATCAAGCATGTGGTCCGACTGACCGAAATGGATGACAGTGTGTTTCTCCAGATGGAGGAGCTGCTTAAGTCCAGTGTAGCGGTTGAGAAGGAGTTGACATGGATCAAAACCTCCAACCGTCCGTATAGCGAGGTAGCTCCCATCGTTGAGGAATTGGATAGGCGTTTGGCAAATATTCTGCAATCCGCTAAGGATCTGATCGATGATGAACTGTCAGAGCCCTCAACACAAGCCATTGAGGTCAAAGCAGATGTCATCGATAAGATCAAGGAGGAGATCGTGAATGATTCCAAGATGATCGTGAAGGACGTCAAGAACACTTTTCGGGAAATCGCGGGCCCCATTTCCGCAGGCATTAAGAAGGGTAAATCACGACTGCTGGGTTCGTTGGGACGTTCTAATCATGGTGTGGAAAGTACTCAAACCGATTCCGCAAATTGTACGACCGAGAAAGGAGACGAATGATGCCCATTCCGATCTTGTTTATTGGTATTGCGGCTGTGACAGGTGCCGCTGGTATTGGAAAAACAATCAAAGCGGGTGTTGATCAGAGCAAAGCAAAAAAACTGAACACGAATTCCAATGATCGCATTGATGAAGCCGCAGAGCGTTTGGAGGTTCTGCGCAGTCAATGCGGCCGTGCTCTTGAGGCTCTGGGCGAAGAAAAAATGTTTGTTCTGAACAGAAGCATCATGTCGTTTCTCTCTTCTTTCCGTCAGATCAAGAATGTGGATTTTCGTAATTCCGTTGGATTGACAGAATTGAGTAAGCTACACATAGATCAGACCTCTTTTGAGGAAATGGAAAAGATGGGAAGCTTTGCCGCATCTCTTGCTGAGGGAAGTGCCGCAGGTGCTGTTGGTGGCGCGTTGACGGCCTTTGGCGCCTATAGCGCGGCGGCAACGTTTGCTTCTGCTTCCACAGGAACTGCCATAAGCACCTTAAGTGGAGCAGCTGCATCGAACGCTACACTTGCGTTCTTTGGCGGTGGATCCTTGGCTACAGGCGGATTAGGTATGGCTGGTGGTATGGCAGTTCTTGGCGGCCTCGTTGCCGGCCCTGCTCTTCTTGTTATGGGAGTCATAACGGGCGCCATGGCAGGGAAGAATCTGGAAAACGCCAAGGCCAATGCCGCACAGGCAACAGAGATCTGTGAGCAGCTGGAAAATGGTGCGGTCCAATGCATGGCGATCCGTAGAAGGACCCAAATGTTCTACAACATTTTAGCCCGACTTGATGCGCACTTTTATCCCTTGATCTACCAGATGGAGGATGTGATCCAGCGTGAAGGATATGACTATTCAACGTACACACCCGAGTCAAAACGTATCGTTGCCGCTACTGCCTCTATGGCTGTTACCATTAAATCGGTTTTGGACACTCCTCTTCTGACCGAAGATGGCAGCCTCACTGAGGAATCGAAAAGCATTGGTTCCCAGATGATGAAGCAGTTAGATGAAAAAGCGATCTGAATATAATCGTCTTATTAACACATGAGTGTATAAAGAACATGCTCTTGTTAATTTGTTACTATATAGGAACTATTCTGTTTATTCGAAACATACCTCAAATTGCCCATCCTGAACATACGTAAGATCTGATTACAATGGCACTTGAAATCGTAAAATTCTTTCTTCGTTCCCCGATACCTCTTCCCATCCACGTAACTGATCGCGTTGCAAACAATGTGAATATGTAAATGAGGCTTGTCCTCATGCACCGCGAAAACAGTCTGATGCCGGCTGCCTAAGTAGGGAACGATCATCCTCGCGATTTGGTTAACGACGGACGCGTCCCGAACCTCGTCGGGTGCAAATGAAATGATAAAATGTCGGAGCTGTACACCGTTCGTTTTCTCATAACGGGCGGTGAGCAGCTCCATATCTTCTATGGGATCCAAAGGGCTCACTTGAAACCCACCGTAGTAGTTCGGTGCCTTTTTCGGATTCATAATATAGGTGATCACGTCGTGTAAGGACGACGGATCATGATATTTTCCGTGACCGTTACCGGTTTTTATCGTTGCCATGATTTAATCTCCTTTGATAGTGGATGTTTTCGTATTTATATATCTATATAGATTTGCTATTGATCCATATAGACGGATTATCTGAATATTCATAACATA